>DASQKY010000052.1 GCA_035630295.1 Acidimicrobiales bacterium
TACGGCGACCTCGACGTCAGCGTGATCAAGGAGCTCCCGCCGCGGCGCGGGTCCGTCACGACCGTGTGGGCGCAGGGACCGATCGCCGAGGCGTCGGCGTGGGCCCACGTGCTGGAGGAGGTCGAGCAGGGTCGGCAGGCGTACGTCGTCTGCCCCCGGATCTCCAGCACCGACAAGCCCGGGCCGGACAGTCCGACCTGGCTGGATCCCGAGGCCGAGGACCTGCCGCCCGCCGCCGCCGTCGAAGAGGTGTTTGCGCGGCTGACCGCCGGACCGCTGGCGGGGTTGAAGGTCGAGATGCTCCACGGTCAGCTGCCGGCCGAGGAGAAGGACGCTGTGATGGGCCGGTACGCGGCCGGGCAGACCGACGTGCTGGTGGCCACGACGGTGATCGAGGTCGGCGTCGACGTCCCCAACGCGACCGTGATGGTGGTCCTCGACGCCGACCGCTTCGGCATCGCCCAGCTCCACCAGCTCCGGGGGCGGGTGGGGCGGGGGAGCCACCGCTCGACCTGCTACCTGGTGGCCGCCGGCTCCACCGAGGAGGCCGAGGCCCGGCTGGAGGCCCTGGTCCGCACCACCGACGGCTTCGAGCTGGCCGAGGTCGACCTGGACCTGCGGGGCGAGGGCACGCTCATGGGCGAGCGCCAGAAGGGGCGCAGCGACCTGAAGCTGGCCTCCCTGCGCCGCGACCGCGAGTGGGTGGCCAAGGCCCGCGACGTGGCCATCGCCCTGGTCGACGGCGACCCCGACCTCTCGGCCCACCCCCTCCTGGCCGACGAGGTGGCCCTGTTCCTGGGCGAGGACGAGCAGGACTTCCTCCTCAAGGGCTGAGGGCTACTCGTCGTCCTCGGCTCCGGGGACGACCAGGTCCCAGCGGTCGAGGCAGTCCTCGCAGCGGTAGGCCACCACCTCGCCGGGCTCCCAGTCGCCCTCCTCGGGGGGGAAGGAGAGGCGGTGGGCCCGGCCGCCGCAGTCGATGCAGTCGATCACCTCGGGGACCAGGGGGACGTCCTCGCTCACGCCCCGGCCCCCCGCTGGCCGGCCTCGGCCCGGCGGGCCTGGTTGGCCCCGAAGCGGGCCACGCCCTCGGCGAACCCCTCGGCGAAGATCACGTCCCGGCCGTGGCGGTCCTCGTTGGCCAGCCCCTCCTCCAGGCCCAGGCCCAGGCCCTCGTAGGCCGCGGCCCGGTCGTGGACCACGCAGGCCCAGGGGGCCGAGGCGATGCCGGCGGCCAGGTCCAGCGCCGCGGCCAGGGCCTGCCCGTCGGGCACCAGGCGGGTGACGAACCCGGCCCGCTCGGCCTCGGCGGCCGGCACCTCCCGGCCGGTCAGCATCCAGTCCAGGGCCCGGCCCAGGCCCACGATGCGGGGCAGCCGGTAGGTGCCCCCGTCGACCAGGGGCACGCCCCAGCGCCGCTCCAGGCAGCCGAAGCGGGCGCTCTGCCCGGCCACTCGCAGGTCGCACCAGGCCGCCAGCTCGATCCCGCCGGCCACGCACCAGCCCTCCACCGCGGCGACGACCGGCTTGGACAGCTGGAGCCGGGTGGGGCCCAGGGGCCCCGACGGCCGCAGGGCGGGCAGGTCCTTCAGGTCGGCGCCGGCGCAGAAGGCCCGCTCGTCACCGGTGAGCACCGCCACCCGCAGGTCCGGATCCTCGTCGAAGGCGATGAGCTCGTCGTGGAGGCGCTGGGCGGTGGCGCTGTCGATGGCGTTGCGGCGCTCCGGCCGCCCGATGCGGACGACGGTCACCCCGTCCGGGACCTCGGTGTCGGCGTCGCTCATGGGCCCGAACCTACGCTCCCGCCATGCGCGTCATCGCCGGCTCGGCTCGGGGCCGCCGCCTGTCCGCCCCCGGGGGGACGGCCACCCGCCCCACCGCCGATCGGGTGCGCCAGGCCACGTTCAACGCCCTCGACAGCCGGGGCGCGGTGGCCGGGGCGGTGGTGCTCGACGCCTTCGCCGGCAGCGGTGCCCTGGGCATCGAGGCCCTGTCCCGGGGGGCCGCGCGGTGCACCTTCGTCGAGCGCGACCGGTCGGCCCGCCGGGTGGTCGAGGCCAACCTGGCCGCCACCGGCGTGGACGGCCGGGCCCGTCTCGTGGACGGCGACGCCCTGGCCCACCTGGCCGCCACCGCCGAGCGGTTCGACCTGGTCCTCCTCGACCCGCCGCACGCCACCGACGCCTGGCCGGCGCTCCTCGACCTGGTGGCGGCCCGCCTGGACCGCGACGCGGTGGTGGTGGTGGAGTCCGACCGCCCGATCATCGGCGACGGCGGCCAGCTCGACGGCGGGTGGAGGGTCATCAGGGAGAAGCGCTACGGCGGTACGGTGGTGCAGATGCTCGTCCCCGGCCCCGGGCCCTCCTCGTGACCATCGTCTTGTACCCCGGGTCCTTCGATCCCGTGCACAACGGCCACATCGAGATCATCGAGGTGGCGGCCGGCCTGTTCGACGAGGTGGTGGTGGCCGTCCTGCGCAACCCGCAGAAGGGCGAGCCCATGTTCGACCTGGCCGAGCGGTCGGCCCTGCTGGAGGACTCGGTGGCCCACCTGGCCAACGTCCGGGTGGTGGGCTTCGCCAAGCTGGTGGTGGAGGTGGCGCAAGACGTGGACGCCGACTTCATCATGAAGGGGCTCCGGGCCGTGTCGGACTTCGAGTCCGAGATGCACCAGGCCCACATGAACCTGGCCATCTCCGGGGTCCACACCGTGTTCGTCCCCTCGGCCACCGCCCACTCCTTCGTCGCCTCCAAGCTGATCCGGGAGATCGCCCGCTTCGGCGGCGACGTCACGTCCATGGTGCCGGCCCCGGTGGCCAAGCGACTCGCAGAGAGGTTCGACCGATGACGTTCCGCGACGACGTGCCCACCGCCGGCGAGGCCAGCGGCCAGCACCCGCAGGCCACCCCCCGCCGCTCCCGCGACCCCCTGGCCGGCCCCGAGGCCGACGCCCTCCTCAAGCGGGCCGCCGACGTCATCGCCTCGGGTCGGCCCATGCCCCTGTCGTCGTCGGTGATGATCAACCGGGACGAGGTGCTCGACCTGCTGGGCGAGGCCATCGACCGCCTCCCCGACGAGCTGCGCCAGGCCCGCTGGCTGCTCAAGGAGCGCGACGACTTCCTGGCCCGGGTGCAGAGCGAGGGCGACGAGATCCTCGACCAGGCCAGCGCCAAGGCCGAGTCCATGGTCCAGCGCACCGAGGTGGTCAAGGCGGCCGAGCAGCGGGCCCGGCGCATGGTGGAGGCGGCCGAGGACGAGGCCCGCCGCCTCCGCCACGAGTGCGAGGACTTCTGCGACCAGCGCCTGGCCCAGTTCGAGATCGTGCTGGAGCGGACCATGAAGATGGTCCACGCCGGCCGCGAGAAGCTCAACGCCACCCCCATGGCCGCCCCCGAGGCCGAGGTCGAGGCCGGGGCCGCCGACGAGCCGATCAGCGAGCAGGTCCCGGTGGCCCCGGCCGCGGTGCCGCCCGGCGGCTTCGGCCGGCCCCAGGAGGCGCCGGCCCCCGCCCCGGTCGAGGAGGGCCAGGCCGGCTTCTTCGACCAGGACGAGACCTGAGCGGCCGGGCCCGGGTCGTGGCGGCGTGAGCCGGGTGCGCACCGTCGAGCACGTCGCCGACCTGCGACGGCGGCCCGGCGCGCCCCGCCCGGTGGGCCGGGCCGTGCCCGCCGCGGCCCTGGGCGACCTGGCCACCACCACCTCCCTGGTGCCCGCCGGCTCCGATGTCGAGCTGGACGCCGTGGCCGAGGCCACCGGGGCCGACATCGTGGTCACCGGCACCCTCTCCTTCGACTGGGAGGGCGAGTGCCGGCGCTGCCTGCGGCCCGTGGCCGGCCGGGTCGAGGCCGACCTGCGCGAGGTCTTCACGCCCCAGCCGGTCGAGGGCGAGACGTGGCCGGTCGAGGGTGACACGATCGACCTGGGGCCGGTGCTGCGGGAGGCGGTCCTGCTGGCCCTGCCCCTGGTGCCGCTGTGCTCCGACGACTGCGCCGGCCCCGACCCGGAGCGCTTCCCGGCCGTGGTCGAGGGCGACGGCCCGCGGGACGAGCCGCCGGGCGACCCGCGGTGGTCCGCCCTGGACCAGCTCCGGTTCGACCGACCGCCGACTTCGCCCGGGGACTCCGGCGACCGCTAGCATCGCCTCTCCGTGCCCGGGCACTCTGCCGGGATCCCTCACCGCTGAGCACCAGGAACGACTGCGATGGCCGTCCCCAAGAAGAAGACCTCCAAGGCCAAGAGCCGCAGCCGCCGGGCCGGGGCGTGGCGCCTCGACGCCCCGAGCCGCAGCTCGTGCCCGCGCTGCGCCGCGGTGAAGCTGCCCCACCGGGTGTGCGGCACCTGTGGCTGGTACAAGGGCCGCCAGGCCCTCGACGTCGACTGAGCGCCCGCCCGCCGGCCGGGTCGAGCCCTCGATGACCCTCCCCGCCCCCATCGCGGTCGACGCCATGGGCGGCGACCGGGCTCCTGACGAGATCGTGGCCGGGGCCGAGCAGGCCGCGGCCGAGCTGGGGCTGCCCGTCGTCCTGGTCGGCGACCCCGAGCGCCTGGCCGGCACCTCCCTGGAGGTGGTGGCCGCCTCCGAGGTCATCGCCATGGACGAGGACCCGGGCAAGGGCGTGCGCCGCAAGAAGGACTCGTCCCTCGTCCGGGCGGCCGAGGCCGTGCGCGACGGCCGGGCCTCGGCCATGGTCAGCGCCGGCAACACCGGCGCCACCTGGGGTGCCGCCCTGCTCCGCATGGGCCGCACCCGAGGTGTGTCCCGCCCGGCCATCGCCACCCCGCTGCCCCGCCCCGGCCACGACACCCCCCTGGTGCTCCTCGACGCCGGGGCCAACGCCGACTGCCAGGCCGAGTGGCTGGTGCAGTTCGCCCGCATGGGCGCGGTGTTCGCCCGGGACCGCTTCGGCACCGCCACCCCCCGGGTGGGGCTGCTCTCCATCGGCGAGGAGCCGAGCAAGGGCGACGCCCTGCGCAAGGAGGCCCACGCGCTGCTGGCCGACGGGGCCTGGCAGGAGGCCTGCGGCGCCACCTTCGCCGGCAACGTGGAGGGCCGCGACCTCATGACCCCCGGGGTGGACGTGGTGGTGACCGACGGCTTCACCGGCAACGTGGCCCTGAAGTCCCTGGAGGGGGCCATGCGCGCCCTGGTGGGGGCCATCCTGGGCGCCTTCGACACCGACGACGCGACCCGGGCCGCCGCCGAGGTGCTGATGCCGGCCCTGCTGCCCCTCTACGGCCAGCTCGACCCCGACGCCACCGGCGGGGCGGTGCTGCTGGGGGTGGACGGCGTCTGCGTCATCAGCCACGGCTCCTCGTCGGCCACCGCCATCGTGAACGCCTGCCGGGTGGCGGCCGAGGCCGTCCGCTCCGACCTGGTCGGCGCCATCGCCGCCGCGGTGGGGACCGGCCCTTCCTGAACGGAGGGCCTCCGTTCACAAGCGCACAAAGTTGGGTGTCGACTATGGTCGGAGGGTTCGCCGAGCCATCCAGGAGCTGCGTTGCCCGCCGAGACCCACACCCAGCAGGGCCCCATGAGCCGCCAGGAGGTGTTCGAGCTCATCCGCGACCGCCTGGTCGACATCCTCGAGATCGACGCCTCCGAGGTCCACGAGGGCGATTCCTTCGCCGATGACCTGGAAGCGGACTCCCTGGCCCTCATCGAGCTGGTCGAGGCCCTGGAGGAGGAGATCGGCGAGCGGACCGTGGGGTTCCGCATCGAGGACGAGGACCTCGAGGACCTGAAGACGGTCCGCGACGCCGTCGACTACGTGCACGCCCGCGTCAGCGGCGACGTCGCGTCCTGACCGAGCCCCCGACCTCCCTGTCGCCGTCCCTGGTCGACCGCATAGGCCACCGCTTCGCCGACCCCGGCCTGCTCGAGGTGGCCATGTGCCACCGGTCGTGGTGCGCCGAGAACCCCGGCGGCACGTCCAACGAGCGCCTGGAGTTCCTGGGCGACGCCGTGCTGGGCGCGGTGGTGGCCGAGGAGCTGTACCGCTGCTACCCCGACGCCGACGAGGGGTGGTTGTCCCGGGCCCGGGCCACGGTGGTGCGGGCCAGCACCCTGGCCGACACGGCCGAGGAGCTGGGCCTGGGGGCCGAGGTCCGGCTGGGCAAGGGCGAGGAGGCCACCGGCGGCCGAGAGAAGCCGTCCATCCTGGCCGACGCCCTGGAGGCGGTGATCGGGGCCGTGCACCTCGACGCCGGCCGGGACGCCTCCCGGACCGTCATCCTCCACCTGCTGGGCCACCGCCTGGGCGTCGCCTCCGGCGAGCCCGGCCACCTCGACGACAAGAGCCGCCTCCAGGAGTACGCCAGCCGGGTGCTGCGCCAGCCGGTGGGCTACCAGGTCACCGACAGCGGCCCCGAGCACGACAAGACCTTCGTGGCCACCGTCCGCCTCGACGGCCAGGCGTGGGGCTCCGGCTCCGGGCGGTCCAAGAAGCAGGCCGAGCAGCGGGCCGCCCGCCAGGCCTACGAGGTCCTGGCCGCCGCCCACGGCGACGACGCCGCACCCCCCGAGACCCCCCCGGCCGACACGCTGTCCGCCCCGACCCACGAGACCGAGAATGCCTGAGCTGCCCGAGATGGAGACCCTGCGCCGCGACCTCGACCGGGAGGTGGGGGGCAAGCGCGTCAAGGCGGTCGAGGTGCTGGGCCGCACCGCGGTGAAGCGCATCACCAAGAAGCAGCTGGCCGAGCGGCTCGACGGGGTGAAGATCACCGGCGCCGACCGGCGGGGCCTGTTCCTGACCCTCAAGCTGGACAGCGCCGAGCTGCTGGTCCTCGACCTGCGGGACGGGGGGAACCTGCGGCGCACCACGCCCAAGGAGGAGGTGCAGAAGGGGACGCAGGTCATCATCTCCTTCACCCAGGGCGGCCAGCTGCGCATGGTCGACCCCGACGGGGTCATGGCGACCTGGGTGGCCACCCCCGACGAGCTCCTGGAGCAGGAGCCGGTGCTGACCGAGCTGGGCCTCGACCCGGTCGACGAGCCCATCTCCTGGACCACGTTCGGGCACCTGCTGCTCAGCCGGGCCCAGCCCATCAAGACCGTCCTCACCGACCAGACCGCGGTGGTGGGCATCGGCGCCGTGTACTCCGACGAGATCGCCTGGCAGGCCGGGCTGCGCCACGACCGCGAGTCGCACCTGCTGACCTCCCAGGAGATGCGCCGCCTGTACCGGGCCCTGGTCGAGACCCTCCACGACGCCACCAAGCACCGGGGCACCACCCTGCCCCCCGGCGGCTACCACGACCTGTCCGGCAAGCCCGGTGGCTACCAGTCCATGCTCCAGGTCTACGGTCGGGCCGGCGAGGCCTGCGCCCGCTGCCGGGGCACCGTCACCAAGGTGCGCTACGCCAAGTCCACCCTCTTCATGTGCCCGGACTGCCAGGTCTGACGGCCCGCCCCGAGGAGCGATCGTGTTCCTGAAGACCCTCAGCCTGAAGGGCTTCAAGTCGTTCGCCGACGCCACCAGCCTGGAGATGGAGCCGGGCGTCACCGTGGTGGTCGGCCCCAACGGCAGCGGCAAGTCCAACGTGGTCGACGCCATCGCCTGGGTGCTGGGCGCCCAGGCCCCCAGCGCGGTGCGGAGCCAGAAGATGGACGACGTCATCTTCGCCGGCACCGCCAGCCGGCCGGCCCTGGGCCGGGCCGAGGTGAGCCTGACCATCGACAACTCGGCCGGCCTGCTGCCCATCGACTTCGGCGAGGTCACCCTGACCCGCACCCTCTGGCGCTCCGGCGACAGCGAGTACGCCATCAACGGCGTGCCCTGTCGCATGCTCGACATCCAGGAGCTGCTGTCGGACTCCGGGGTCGGCCGCCAGCAGCACGTCATCATCTCCCAGGGCCAGATCGACGCCGTGCTCAACACCAGGCCCGAGGAGCGCCGCCTCATCATCGAGGAGGCGGCCGGCATCCTGAAGTTCCGGCGCCGCAAGGAGAAGGCCGAGCGCCGCCTGGCCGGGACCGAGGCCAACCTCACCCGCCTGCAGGACCTGCTGCGGGAGGTCCGCCGCCAGCTCCGGCCCCTGGAGCGCCAGGCCGAGGCCGCCCGCCGCCACGGCGACCTGGTCACCGAGCTGACCGCCCTGCGGGTGCACCTGGCCGGCCAGGAGCTGGCCCGGCTCCGCGCCCGCCTGGAGGCCGGGGACCGGACCCGCCGGGAGCTGCGGGCCGGCGAGGCCGAGGCCAAGGCCACCCTGGCCCGCCTCGACACCGAGGTGCTGGCCACCGAGACCCGCCTGTCGGCCCTGGGCGGCGACGACCTGGGCGACGACCTGGCCCGCTGCGAGGCCCTGCGGGAGCGGGCCCGGGGCCTGGCCGCGGTGCTGGTCGAGCGGCGCCGGGGCCTGGAGCGCCAGCGGGGCGCCGCGGTCGACCAGGCCGTCATCGCCTCGCTGGAGGCCGAGGCGGCCCGGCTCGACGCCGAGCTCGACGCCGTCCGGGAGGACCGGGCCCGCCTCCTGCCCGACCGCGAGCGGCTGGAGGAGGCCGAGGAGGTCCTGGCCCGCGAGCGGGCCGAGGTGGCCGAGCGGTGGAGCGCCCCGGCCGGCGACGGTGACCCCGCCGACCGGAAGGGGGCCGAGGCCGGCCCGGCCACCACCAGCAGGGCCGCCGAGGTGCGGGGCGAGCTGCTGGCCGTGCGGGCCTCGCAGGAGCGCAGCGAGGACGAGCGCCGCCGGGTGGCAGCCCGCCTGGAGGCGGTGGCCACCAAGGCCACCCGCCTGGACCAGGAGTCCGAGCGGCTCCGGGCCGAGCTGGCCGCTGCCGAGCAGGCCGCGGGGTCCCTGGCCGCCGCGGTCGACACCGCCACCGCGGGCCGGGCCGGGGCCGAGGCCGCGGTGGAGGAGGCCGAGGAGCGCCTCCGGAGCGCGGACGGCGAGCGCCACCGGTGGTCGGCCCGGGCCGACGCCCTGGCCCTGGCGCTCGACGAGGCCCGGGCCGCGGCCGGGGCCGAGCGGCTGGCCGGCGTGCCCGGCGTGCTGGGCACCCTCCTCGACGTGGTGGCCGTGGACGCCGGCTGGGAGGCGGCCTTCGAGGCGGCGGCCGGCCCGGCCCTGTCCGCCGTGGTGGTCGACGGGGTGGAAGGCGCCCGTCGGGCCCTGGGCACGCTGGTCGACGGGGGCCTGACCGGGGCCGTCGTCCCCGCCCTGGCCGGCGTGGCCGCCACCCCGCCACCGGCGGTGGCCGGCGGGGCGCCCCTCCGGCCCCACGTGCGAGCGCTCGACCCGGGGGTCGAGCCCCTGCTGGACAGCCTGGCCGGGTCGGTGGTGGTGGTCGAGGGATGGCCGGTGGCGGTGGACGTGGCCCTGGCCCACCCCGGCTCCGTGGTCGTCACCCGGGACGGCGACCGCTTCGCCCCCGACGGCTGGCGGGTCGGGGCCGCCGGCTCCGGGGCCACCGGGGCCGCCCTGGCCGAGGCCCGGGAGCGGGCCGCCTCGGCCACCGTGGAGGCCGACGGGGCGGCGGCCGAGGTCGCCGAGCGGCGACGGGCCGTCACCGGGGCCCGGGCCGCCGAGGCCGAGGCCAGCCGGGCCCTCGACCGCAACGACAGCCGGATGGCGGCGGCCGGCGACGCCCTGGCGCGGACCGACGCCGACCGTCGCGACCTGGCCGGCGAGGGCGAGTCCCTCCAGGCCCACGCCACCGAGCTGGACGAGCGGGTCGGCCGCGACGGCGAGCGGGTGGCGGCCCTGGCGGGCGATCTGCCCGGCCTGGAGGCCGAGGAGGCCCGGCGGGCGGATCGGGCCCGGGCCGCGGCCGACAGCCGGGCCCGCCTCGAGGAGCGGGCCACCGAGGTGGCCGCCCTGCGCAGCGACATCGAGGTCCGGGCCGCCGGCCTGGACGAGCGCCACCAGCTCCTCGGCCGGCGCCGGGCCGAGGTCGAGGAGCGCCTGTCCCACAACCAGGCGGCCCGGTCCCAGGCCGAGGCCCGCCGGGTCGACCTGGAGCGCCAGGAGGTGGCCGTGGGCCGCCTGGCCGACCTGGTGGCCCGCCGCCTGGACGGCGTGGAGGCCACCCTGGCCGGCCTGCGCGAGCGGCGCCGGCGCCAGTCCGACGCGGCCCGGGCGGTGGCCGCCGAGCTGGAGTCCACCCGTCGCCACCGGGTCGAGGCCGAGCGGGGCCTGGCCGGCACCCGCGAGCGCCTGCAGCGAGCCGAGCTGGACATCTCCGAGGTCACCCTCCGCATCGAGACCGCGGTCGAGGCCATGCGCCGCGACCTGGACGTCGACCCCGACACCGCCCTGGCCGCCCCCGCCCCCGAGGTCCCCGAGGGCACCACGGCGCCGGCCCGGGTCCGGGACCTGGAGCGCGAGCTGCGGCTGCTGGGGCCCATCAACCCGCTGGCCCTGGAGGAGTTCACCGCCCTCCAGGAGCGCCACGAGCACGTCGAGGCCCAGCTCGACGACGTGAAGGCGGCCCGCCGCGACCTGGCCAAGGTCATCCGGGCCGTGGACGCCGAGATCGTCACCGTCTTCGCCGCCGCCTACGCCGATGTGGAGGCCAACTTCCGCCACCTGTTCGAGACGCTGTTCCCCGGCGGCCAGGGCCGGCTCACCCTCACCAGCCCCGAGGACCTGCTGTCCACCGGCGTGGAGATCGAGGCCAAGCCGTCGGGCAAGAACGTGAAGAAGCTCTCCCTGCTCTCCGGCGGCGAGCGCTCGCTGACCGCGCTGGCCTACCTGTTCGCCGTGTTCCGGGCCCGGCCCTCGCCCTTCTACGTCATGGACGAGGTGGAGGCCGCCCTCGACGACGTGAACCTGCACCGGTTCCTGGGCCTGGTGGCCGAGTTCCGGGCCGACGCCCAGCTCATCATCGTGAGCCACCAGAAGCGCACCATGGAGGCCGCCGACCTGCTCTACGGCGTCACCATGCAGCCCGGCGGCTCCAGCCAGGTCCTGGCCGAGAAGGCCGCCGCCGACGCCTGAGCCCGCTCAGGCCGGGGGGCCGGCCGCTGCGGCCCGCAGGTGCTCGACCAGGGTGGCCAGGCTGGTGGCGGCGTTGAGCCCGCTGGTGGAGGGCATGACGTAGGCCGGCGAGGGCCCCAGCCGTCGGGCCTGCCACCCCGGCCCCGCCCGGCGGTCGACAGCGGCCCGCCACCCGGCCAGCCCCACCACCAGGACGGCGGCCGGTGCCAGCAGGGCGCACAGCCGGTCGAGGCGGGCCACGCCGGCCCGATGCTCGGCCGGGGCCAGCTCCGCGGCTCGGGGCGTGGCCCGCTTGACCAGGTCGGTCATGCCGATGCCCCCGTCGGCCAGCAGTCGCCACGGGTCCCGGTCGGCCCCCGGGGGCAGGAGGCCGGCGGCGGCCAGGGCCGGCCAGAAGCGGTTGCCGGGCCCGACGTAGCCCACCCCGGCATCGGCGGCGTGGAGGCTGGGGTTGAGGCCGCAGGCCAGCAGCCGCATCCCCGGTCCCACCGTGTCGGCCAGGGTCCGGCCCCGGGTGGCGGCGAGGCGGAGCTCCCGCCAGTCCTGGGCCACGGCCGTGTCCACCGGTTCCTGGGCCACGTCCACGAAGCCGGCCCCCTCGACCAGGTCGGTGAACCGGTCGGGGTCCCAGAACGTGAACCGGCGGCCGGGGAGGTCGCCGTCGGAGCGGTGCGTGCCGTCCCCGGCGAAGACCCGGACGGCCAGGGGCGCCCCCACGGCCAGGCTCCGGTGCAGGTCGGCCAGGGCCAGGGGCAGGTCGGGGGGCGGCCACGTGCTGGAGGCTCTTGCTGGCCCACGCCCCGGCCAGCGACCGGGGCCGGAACGGGAGGGCCCCGGCCGCGGCCCGCACCAACGGCACGGTGGGCTGGGCCCGTCGAGCCTCGTCGAGCATGGCCGCCACCGGGTCGAGCCCGATGGCTCCGGGGCCCAGGGCCCCGAGGTCCTTGCCCGGGCCGCACCCCAGGTCCAGCACCGGCCCGCCCCCGGCCCCGGCGGCCAGCGCCGTGGCCCGCTCGGCATCGGGCGGCGTGCCCCGGGCCACGTAGGTCCCGACGCCGCGCTCGTAGGCCGCCACCGTCTCCCGGTCGAGGGTCACCGGCGCCGCCGCCCGGTCGGACGGGCCTCGGCGGGGGCGGTGTCGACGAACAGGTCGAGCTGCTCCTCCCGGGCCGCCCGCTCGGTCACCGGCTCCCAGGTGCGGGCGCCCCGGGGGCCGACGGCGCGCACCTCCAGGCGGTGGAGGCCCAGGGCCCGGGCCGCGCCCCGGCCGTCGCGCACGCCGACCGAGCCGTCCCGCTCGCGGCGCTCGACGGTGGCCTCCTGCCAGCGGGCCTGGGGCTGGGGCCGGAACCGGACCACGTCGCCGGCGTGCAGCCCGACCTCGAGCAGGCTCGGTGCGCCGTCCGCCCCCATGCCGGTCAGGAGCCGCCCCGGATCCGGGCCTGGAGGCGGCGCATGCCGGCCAGCCAGCGGTCGGGATCGGCCGCCTTGCGCTGCTGGTACTGGGCCACCTCGGGGTGGGGGAGGATCAGGAACCGCCCCTCGGCCAGGGCGGCCACCACGTCCCCGGCCACCTGCTCGGGCTCGATCACCCCGTGGATGGCCACCGTCTCGACGGCGTCGCTCAGGCCCATGCCGCTCCGGAGGAGGTCGGTGTTGACGCCCTGGGGGCACAGGCAGTGGACCCGCAGGCCCTCGTCGCCGTGGGTGATGGCCAGCCACTCGGCGAAGGCCACGGCGGCGTGCTTGGTCACCGAGTACGGGGCGTCGCCGATCTGGGCCAGCAGCCCGGCGGCCGACGCCGTGGCCAGGAACGTGCCCCCGCCCCGGGCCAGCATGTCCGGCACCACCACCCGGGCCGCCACCACGTGGGCCATGACGTTGACCTGCCACGTCCGCTCCCACACGTCGTCGTCGGCGTCCAGGCCCAGGCCGGTGCCGATGCCGGCGTTGGCCGCGAACAGGTCCACCGGCCCGAAGCGCTCCTCGGTGGCGGTCACCGCGTCCCGCACCGCCCCCTCATCGCTGACGTCGGCGGCGTGGGCCAGGACCCGGTCACCGTGGCGCTCGGCCAGGCGGGCGGCGGCCGTGTCGCAGTCGCCCTGGTCGAGGTCGACCACGGCGACCCCGGCCGCCCCCTCGGCCAGGAAGCGGTCGGCCAGGGCGTACCCGATGCCCCGGGCCCCTCCGGTGATCAGGCAGGTCGTCCCGTCCAGCGAGCTCATGGCGCCGACGCTACCCAGGGCGGCGACCGCGATCAGCCGATGGCGGCCCGGAGGGTGTCCTCCACCACCTGGCGGCGGTCGTCGCCCCAGGGCAGAGGCATGAGCACCGGGTGGTCGACGCCGGCCTCGGCGTAGGCGGCGATGGTGTCCCGCACCAGGTCGGCGTCGCCCACCACGTCGATGGCATCGACCATCTCGTCGCTGACCGCGGCCACCGCCCCGTCGCGGTCGCCGGCGGCGTGGCGGGCCCGGACCTCGGCCACGGCGTCGCCGAAGCCGGCCCGGGTGAAGCTCTGGGCGTAGGCGTCGACCACGGCGTACGAGAACAGGTCGCGCCGGCCCCGGTCCAGGGCCGTGTGGCGGTCGGCCACCCCGGCGTGGACGTAGGCGTAGACCGTGCAGGCCCCCGGCTTCCGCCCGGCCGCCGCCTCGCCGGCCCGGACCTGCTCCACCGACCAGGCCACGTGGGAGGCAGGGAGGTAGTTGAGGAGCACGCCGTCGGCCACCTCGCCGGCCAGGGCCAGCATGCGGGGGCCGAGAGCGCCGACCACGATCCGGGGGCGCCGCTCCCCGAGGCGGAGCCCCAGGCGGAAGCCCGACACGGCGTAGTGGTCGCCGGCGAAGGTGACCTTCTCGCCCGACAGGCACTCCCGCACCAGGGCCACGTACTCCCGCACCTGGCCCAGGGGGGCGTCGCCGTAGGGGGCGCCGTGCCACCGGCTGGTCACCACCGGGGAGGAGATGCCCACCCCCAGGAGGACGTCGCGGTCAGGGTCGAGGGCGGCCAGGGTGGCGGCCGACATGGCGGCCAGCGGCGGGGTGCGGAGCTGGAGGGCCAGGACCCCGGTGCCCAGGGCCAGGCCGGGCGCGGCGGCGCCCGCCGCGGCCAGGAGGGAGAAGGCCTCGGGCCCCGTGGTCTCCGCCGTCCAGAAGGAGCGGTAGCCGAGCTCGGCGGCCCGCCGGGCCGTGTCCACCGCGTAGGCCGGCCCGAGGCCCATGAGGCTGGCGTAGGTGAAGCCGAGGGGAGCGGTGGTCACCCCGGCGACGGTAGCGGCGGCCCGCCCGCCGGCGAGCGCTCAGGCCCGGCGCAGGAAGTACACGATCATGACCACGAGGAGGATGACCACAAGGATGCCGACCAGGCTGTACTCCACGGCAACGGTCCTTTGGTGCGACGACGGGACGCCTGGCGTTGCCCGCTGAGGCCCGGCTCAAACACCCTCAGTGACCGTCGCCTCGGGCCCGGGCCCTCGGGCCCGCACGCGACGACGACCGCCGGCCGAGCCTGGAGCTCGAGGGCGGTCGTCGGACGAGGAGCTGGGCCGGCTACTTGCCGGCGGCGCGGCGCTGCCAGCGGGTGCGCTTCAGCATCTTCTTGTGCTTCTTCTTCCGCATGCGCTTGCGGCGCTTCTTCACCAGAGATCCCATGAGGTCCGCAAACCTAGCGGTGGCCCCCGGGGGCGCCGCAACCTCGGCCTGGGGCCTGGGCGCCAGCTGGGGGCCCGGCCCTAGGCTGGCGGGCGCAGTCGGGGGTAGTTCAGCTGGAAGAACACCGGACTTTGAATCCGGATGTCGCAGGTTCGAGCCCTGCCCCCCGAGCGAGAGCGGGATCTGGTTCGTGACCGGGCCCCGGGCGCGCTAGACCTGGCGCCATGGCCGAGCGCCTGCTGTCCGCTGTCGTCCTCGCCGCCGGCGAGGGCACCCGCATGCGGTCGGAGCGGCCCAAGCCCCTCCACCTCCTGTGCGGGCGGGCGATGGTGCGCTACGTCCTCGACTCCCTGGCCGACTGCGCCGTCGACCGGGTGGTGGTCGTGGTCGGCCACGGGGCCGAGCGGGTCACCAAGAAGCTCCAGGCCGAGGAGCCGGATCTCATCCTCGACTTCGTCGAGCAGCACAGCCAGCAGGGCACGGGCGACGCCGTGGCCGTGGGCCTCACCGCCTTCCCCGACGACGAGCCCGGCGACGACGACGGGGCCGACGTCCTGGTCCTGCCCGGCGACACGCCGCTCCTGCGGCCGGCCACCATCCGCCGCCTGGTCGAGCACCACCGCGCCTCCGGTTCGGCCTGCACCGTCCTGACCGCCCGCCTGGACGACGCCACCGGCTACGGCCGGGTCCTCCGGGGCCGCGACGGCCGGGTGGCCCGCATCGTCGAGCACCGCGACGCCACCGACGAGCAGCGGGCCATCGACGAGATCAACACGTCGATCTACTGCTTCCGCCGCAGCGTCCTGGCCCCGGCCCTCCGGCGCATCCAGCCCGCCAACGCCCAGGGCGAGTACTACCTGACCGACGTGGTCGAGGTGCTCCACGACGCCGGCTACGGCGTCACCGCGGTCGAGGCCGAGGACCCGGCCGAGACCCAGGGGGTCAACGACCGGGCCCAGCTGGCCGCGGCCGAGGCCGAGCTGCGGCACCGCACCAACCAGCGGTGGTTGCAGCGGGGCGTCACCATGCTCGACCCCGAGCGCACCTACGTCGACACCACCGTCGACCTGGCCACCGACGTCACCCTCTTCCCCGGCACCATCCTCCAGGGCCACACCGTCATCGGCCAGGGGGCCGAGGTCGGGCCCAACACCCGGCTGGTCGACTGCGTGGTCGGGGCCCGGTCCACCGTCGAGCAGGCCACGGCCCGCGACGCCGAGATCGGGGCCGACGCCCACGTCGGCCCCTACGCCCACCTGGCCCCGGGCGAGGCCGTCCCCGACGGCACCGTCACCGGCCCGTTCTTCGCCCTGCCGGCCCGGGACGTCCGCTGAGGTGCCCCCACCCGATCCCGACACCGACCCCCACCTCGACCCCCCGCCGCCGGCGGAGAAGGCCATGGAGACCTACACCACCAAGCGCCTGCACCTCTACAGCGGCTCGTCGCACCCCGACCTGGCCGCCGCCATCGCCTCCCACCTCGGGGTCGGGCTGGGCGACCCCAACCTGCGGCGCTTCGCCAACGGCGAGATGCACTGCCGCTTCGGCGAGTCGATCCGGGGGGCCGACGTGTTCATCGTCCAGACCCACTCGGGCGAGCCCGGCCAGTCGGTGAACGACTCGCTCATGGAGCAGCTCATCATGATCGACGCCGCCAAGCGGGCGTCGGCCAAGCGCATCTCGGCCGTGTGCCCCTTCTACGGCTACGCCCGCCAGGACCGCAAGGCCGAGGGGCGCGAGCCCATCACGGCCAAGCTGGTGGCCGACATGCTCACCGCGGCGGGCGCCGACCGAGTGGTGTCGGTCGACCTCCACACCGGGCAGATCCAGGGCTTCTTCGACATGCCGGTCGACCACCTGGTGGCCATGCCCCTCCAGGTCGACTACCTCCGGGCCCACACCGACCCCAGCAACCTGGTGATGGTGTCGCCCGACTCGGGCGGGGTGAAGGCGGCCAAGCGCTTCGCCAACGAGGTCGGGGCCGACCTGGCCTTCGTCAACAAGTTCCGGCCCCGGGGCACGGCCAACGAGGTGGTGGCGGCCAACGTCATCGGCGAGGTGGCCGGCCGGAGCTGCGTCCTCATCGACGACATGATCGACTCGGCCGGCACCATCTGCGCCTCGGCCGACCTGCTCCGGGCCGAGGGCGCCACCGACGTGTGGGCCATGGCCACCCACGGGGTGCTCTCGGGCCCGGCCATCGACCGGCTCAAGAACTCGTCGCTGACCAAGGTGGTCATCACCGACACGCTCCCGCTCCCGCCGGAGAAGCAGCTGGACAAGATCGAGGTCCTGTCGGTGGCGCCCATCATCGCCCAGGCCGTGACCTCGGTGTTCGAGGACACGTCGGTGAGTGAGGTCTTCGGGGGCCTCAACCAGAGCTGACGGCGGGCCGCTTGGGGGCGGAGCCGTGGGGCCGGTACCCTCGTCCGGTCCACCACCCTTGCGCTCCGGCGCGATCTCCGACGTAGGAGCCCCCGATGGCCGAGATCACCCTCACCGCCACCACTGGCCGCCCCACCGGCAGCCGGTCCTCGAACCGCCTGCGGGCCGAGGGCAAGGTGCCCGCCGTCGTGTACGGCCTGGGCCGCGAGCCGCTGGCCGTCACCGTGGAGTGGCGGTCCCTGCGGGCCGCGCTCATCACGGACGCCGGCGTGAACGCCCTGATCGACCTGGAGATCGAGGGCGAGGGCGAGGCCCAGCTGTCCATCATCAAGGACATGCAGCGGCACCCCATCCGCCGCTCCGTCGACCACGTCGACTTCCTGCTCATCCGCCGGGACCGTGAGATCACCGTCGACGTGCCCATCGTGCTGGAGGGCGAGGCGGAGCAGGTCATGCACGAACAGGGGATGATCGAGCACCTGATGCAGGCCCTGTCCATCAACGCCAAGCCGGGCAGCATCCCCGACCAGCTCACCTACGACATCTCGGGCATGGCCGTCGGCGACACCATCACCGTGGCCGACCTGGACCTCCCGGCCGGCGTCTCCACCGACGTCGACCCCGAGGAGGCCGTGGCCAGCGCCCAGGTCTCCCGGGCCGCCATCGAGTCCGAGGCCATCGAGGCCGCCGACGCCGAGCTGGCCGCCGAGCAGGCCGAGGGCGACGCCCCGGCCGAGGGCGGCGGGTCCTCCGAGGGCGGCGAGGGCTGATCCCCCCTGTTGGGGTGGCGCCGCCGTCGTCCTGACCCGTCCCCCGACGCGCCCCCGACCGTGCCCGCCGACCTCCTCGTCGTCGGGCTGGGCAACCCCGGGGCCCAGTACGCCCGCACCCGCCACAACGTCGGGGCCGACACCGTGGCCGAGCTGGCGCAGCGGTGCCGGGCCGACCTGCGCCCGGGGCTGCGCAACGACCGGGCCCTCACCGTGGACGTGACCCTGGGCGGCCACCGGGTGGCCCTGGCCGTCCCCCAGACCTTCTACAACGAGTCGGGTCTGGCCGTGGGGGCCCTGCTGCGCCGGCACCGCATCGACGACCTCCACCACCTGGTGGTGGTGCACGACGAGCTCGACCTGCCGCCCGGACGCCTGAAGGTGAAGGCGGGCGGGGGGTTGGCCGGCAACAACGGCCTCAAGTCGATCGTGGCCCACGTGCACTCCGAGGACTTCGTCCGGGTCCGCATCGGGGTGGGCAAGCCCCCCGGCCGCCAGCAGGGCGCCGACCACGTGCTCCGCCGCCCCGGGAAGGCCGAGCGGGTCGAGCTGGACGTGGTCATCGCCGAGGCCGCCGACGCGGTGGAGGCCATCGTGGCCGACGGCATCGAGCGGGCCATGGCCCGCTTCAACACCCGCCCCGACCCGACCTGAGACGCCCGCAGCCGGGCCACGCCCTCGCCGGTGCGACAGCAAGGCATCGGTCGAGCTGCGGGTGACTCGCGGGTTGTCGAACTGGTGTTCGGGTAGAGTGGTGGTTCCCTTCGGGGACCGGGGTTGGTTCGGTCCTCCGTGATCGTCGTTGGAGCGTGCCGGTGTGGTGCGCGTGGCTGGTCCGGAGGTGAGCCCTGTGTCCGATGAGGTGAGCGAGGCGACCCAGGGCCTGGGCGGGGAGCGGCCGGGTGGGGTGTCGGCGGGGGACTTCGCGGCGGTGGGGGCGGGGGGTCGGGGGGATGTGATCGTGGAGTTGGCGGGGGTGGTGGCGGCGACGCAGGCGGTGTTGGGGTCGGTGATCGTGGCGGCTGATGCGGCGCGGGACTGGGCCGAGGATGGGGCCACGGACATGGCTTCGTGGCTGGTGGCACGCTGCGGGCTGACCACCGCGCATGCCCGGGAGTGGGTGCGCGTCGCGCACGCGCTGGAGGAGCTGCCGGCCCTACGGGAGGTGTTCTCGTCAGGGGCGGTGTCGTTCGACCAGGTCCGCCCGGCGACCCGGTTCGCGACGCCGGCCACCGATGAGGAGATGGCCGACCGGCTGCCGGGGCTGTCCGCGGCGCAGGTGGAGGCGTTGGCCCGTCAGCATCGGCCGGTCAAGGACGCGGAGGTCTGCGAGGCGCGGGTCCGGCGGTGCTTGCACTGGCGGCCCGATCACGACGCCGGGGGGTTCCGCTACCGGGGGTTCCTCCCGTCCGATCAGGCGGTGGCGGTCAACGAGATGCTCACCGGTCTGGCTGAGGCGGCCGGCCCGAACCCCGAGACCGGCCTGTGGGACCCCTTCGCCACCCGCTGCGCCGATGCCCTCCACGGCCTCTGCGACGGCGACAGCACCGAGACCACCGTGGTGGTCCATGTGGACGCGGAGGTCGTGGCCGGTGGGGTCGGGGGCAACGGCCTGGCCGGGGACATGAGCGTCGGGCGGTCCGCGGTGCTGCGCTACCTGTGCGACACCGGCATCGAGCACGTCATCGAGACCCCGGAGGGGCGAGCGGTGGGCATCGGGCGACGATCCCGGACCGTGCCCCGCTGGCTCCGCCGCCACATCACCCACCGCGACCGCACCTGCCGGTTCCCGGGCTGCGAACGGGCCATTCGCCACATCCACCACATCCGCCACTGGACCGCCCACCGAGGCCCCACCGACGCCCCCAACCTGCTCGGCCTGTGCTGGGCCCATCACCACCTCGTCCACGACGGCGGCTGGACCGTCACCGGCAACCCCGACGACCAAGTCACCTTCACCAGCCCCACCGGCCGCACCATGACCAGCACCCGCCAACCCATCCGCCCCCAAACCACCACCCGCACCCGAGCCCTCCTCGGGCTCCCCCCACCAGCGGAGCTCACTCAGCCCGGCGATGGCCGCTCGTCCGGTGCGAGCGAGAGGTCACGCCCCTCCGAGGAGGATGGCGGGGCCGAGGTCGGCGGCGGGCCGGCGGCCCGACACCGCCATCGCCTCGCCCCATCTCGTCCCGACGGGACCGCCGCGGCCGGCCCGACCCGCCCTCGGGCGCCGTGATCGCGCTGGTCCGCGGCCGGGTGTCGGTCAGGTCGGGGCCAGGGGGGCGACCAGGGGCCAGGGGCGCTCGCGCTCCACGATGGCGGCCAGGTCGAGGAGGAGGGCATCGGCGTGGTGCCGGCCCATGATCTGCATGCCCACCGGCAGGTCGTCCATGGTCTCGACGGGGATCGAGACGGCCGGGTTGCCGCTGACGTTGGCCGGGATGGTCAGCGCCCCGTTGTTGCCCAGCTCCACCTTGCGGCCGTCGACCCGGGTGTTGGCGGTCACCTCGGCTGGGAAGGCGACGTCCGGGTTGGTGGCGCAGATCACCAGGTCCACCCGGTCGAAGACGTCGGCCATGGCCTCGTTGGCCATGGTGCGGGCCGCCTCGCTGCGGGCCGAGCTGTCCAGGTCGACCAGGGCCTCGGCCATCTCCAGCCCGAAGGCGATCTCCGTGGTCAGCTCGTCCTTGCAGCCCGGCCACAGCTCGCCCAGCTCCATCTTCAGCCCCACCAGGTTGCCCAGGGCCCAGGCCAGGTCCAGGGCCGGCATCTTCACCTCGACGTCGACGATCTCCAGGCCGGCGTCCCGGGCCAGGGCCTCACCGGCCGCCACCACCCGCTGCTGCACGCCGTCGGCCACCACCGCCGAGCCGAGGGTGGGGGAGATGGCCACCCGCAGGCCCCGCAGGTCGTGGGTGCCGAGGTCCCGCTCCCAACCGTCGATGCGGGGCAGCGAGTACGGGTCCCGGGAGTCGTAGCCGGAGCACACGTCGTACCAACGGGCCACGTCGCGCACCGAGCGGGCCTGGCAGCCGGTCACCACGGTCATGGGGTGGATCAGGGTGCGGGGACCGCGGGGGATGCGCCCGGCGGTGCCCTTCATGCCCAGCAGGCCGTTGAAACCGGCCGGTATGCGGATCGAGCCCCCGCCGTCGCCGCCGCTGGCGATGCTCACCAGCCCCCCGGCCACCGCGGCCGACGACCCGCCCGACGAGCCCCCGGCCGTGCGCCCGTGCTGCCAGGGGTTGTGGGTGACGCCGTTCTCCTTGGTCACCGAGACGTTGAGCCCGCCGAACTCGCTGGCCGTGGTCTGGCCCACGAACGTGGCCCCGCCCCGGTCCCGCAACCGGGAGAGCATCGTGCCGGTGTAGGTGGCCCGCCGGTCGGCGAACACCAGTGAGGCCTCGGTGGAGGGCCAACCCTCCACGTTGTCCAGCTCCTTGATGCCCACCGGCACCCCCCCGAAGGGGAGCGAGGTGTCGGCCCCGGTGGCGGCGGCCCGGGCCCCGTCGGCGTCCACGAACGAGAAGGCGTTCAGGTCCGAGGCCTCGACGGCGGCCAGCGCGGCCTCCAGCTCCTCGACCGGCGAGCGCTCCCCCGACCGGAAGGCCTCGACCAGCGAACAGGCATCCCCCAACCACGGCGTGTCGACCATGGCGACGGAGACTACGTCAGGGCTCGCGGTCGGGGGACGGGAACTGGATCCGGGTCCGGCTGGCCGAGACGGGCTCCAACAGGTCGGCCACCAGGGCGACGTGGGCCGGGTGGTCGAGGTAGGTCCGGAGGTCCGCGGCCGAGGCGAACTGGCCGACGACGGCCAGGTCGCAGTTCCCGTCGACCAGGCCCATGTCCCGACCCACCGTGTAGGACCGGATCTCGGGGATCTGGTCGGGCAGGGCCCGCAACCCCTCGACGAGGGCCGCCACCTGCCCGTCGGTGGCGTCGTCGACGAACCGAATCATCACCACGTGGGTCAGCACGGCCGCCGACCGTACCCGGCCGTCACTGCAGCCCCCGGCTGGCCCCCCCGTCGACGGGCAGGGCGGCCCCGGTGATGAACCGAGCCGAGTCCGAGCACAGGAAGGCCACCACCTCGCCGAAGTCCTCGGGTCGGCCCACCGTGCGGGCCGGGATGTTGTCGGCCACCGCGGCCACGTCGTCGGGGTCGTTGCCGTGGAGCTGGCGGAAGCGGGCGGTGGCGTGGATGCCCGGCTGGACCGAGTTCACCGTCACCCCCCGGGGCGCCACCTCCAGGGCCAGGGTCTTGAGGAAGCCGGTCGCGCCGGCCCGGGCGGTGTTGGACAGGATGAGGGTGGGGATGGGCTGGCGGACCGACGCCGAGGTGATGGCCACCACCCGGCCCCAGCCCCGCTCGGCCATGGCCGGCACCGCGGTCTGGCACATGGCCACCGTCGAGAGCAGGTTGAGCTCCAGGGCCGGGATGTAGGCCTCCAGCGGCGTGGTGGCGAAGGTCCCGGCCGGCGGGCCCCCGGCGTTGGGCACCAGGACGTCGACATGGCCGAGGGCGGCGATCGCCTGCTCGACGAAGGCGGCGGCTCCGTCCGGCGTGCTCACGTCGGCCACGATCGGCACCGCCTCGTCGCCCAGGGCGCCGGCCGCCGCCTCGATGCGAGCCCGGTCCCGCCCGCACACGGCCACCGCCACCCCGGCGTCGGCCAGGGCCCGGGCCGCGGCCAGGCCGAGGCCCGCCGATGCCGCCGCCACTGCTGCCGTCCTGCCCGAGAGCCCGAGGTCCATGGCCCGACGGTACCCCCGCACCGGGTCGGGCGGGTTGCGCTGGGAGCACGCCCCGGCCCGGCAATAGCGTCGCCGGTCATGGAGCCGCTGCCGTTCCTCGGGCTCGAGGCCACCGACGACCCCCACCGCTGGCGCCTGCCGGTGGCGCCCCACCTCTGCACCGGCCACGGCTTCCTGTTCGGGGGCTGCGGGCTGGGGGCGGCCATCGAGGCCCTGGAGCGGACCACGGGCCGGCCGGTGATCTGGGCCACGGCCCAGTACCTGGCCTACGCCAACCCGCCCTCGGTCATGGACATCGACGTCACCGTCCCGGTCAGCGGGAAGACGGTCAGCCAGGCCCGGGCCGTGGCGCAGGTGGGCGACACCGAGATCCTCACCGTCAACGCCGCCCTGGGCCACCGGGACCTGGAGCACCGGGGCCAGTTCCAGGCCATGCCCGACGTGCCGGGGCCGGAGGACTGCCCGTTCCGGCCGTCGCGCTTCGACGCCGACCGCGACACGATCATGCGCCGGATCGAGCTGCGCCTGGCCCGCGGCCGCCAGTTCGAGGAGTTCGACGGCACCCCCCGCGACGACGGCCGCTCGGCGCTGTGGGCCCGCATGGCGGACCTGCCCGAGACCACCGCGGCCAAGCTCGCCGTCCTGGGTGACTACGTCCCCTTCGGCACCAGCCAGGCCCTGGGCCGCCCGGTCGGGGGCAACAGCCTGGACAACACGCTCCGGGTGGTGCGCCTGGTCCCCACCGAGTGGGTGCTGCTCGACATCCGGGTCCACGCCGTGGAGCGGGGCTTCGGGCACGGGTTGGTCCACCTGTGGGCCCAGGACGGCACGTTGCTGGCCACCGCCAGCCAGTCGATCATCGCTCGCGCCTGGGACTGACAGGGCCGGCGGCGGGCGCTCTACGCTGCGGCGATGGCCCTGCCCGCACCGTCCGCCGCCTCCACCGCCCTCGTCACCGGCGCCTCGTCCGGCATCGGGGTCGAGATCGCCCGGGAGCTGGCCCGGCGGGGCCACGGCGTCACCCTGGTGGCCCGGCGGGAGGAGCGCCTGAAGGCCCTGGCCGACGAGCTGGCCGAGGCCCACGGCGTCCGGGCCGAGGTGGTGGCCGTCGACCTGGCCGACGCCGGCAGCCGGGCCACCCTGCCCGACGCGGTGGCCGAGCGGGACCTCACCGTGGACGTGCTGGTCAACAACGCCGGGTTCTCCACCATGGGCCCGGTGCGAGCGGCGCAGGCCGAGGCCGAGCTGCGCATGCTGCGGGTGAACGTGGAGGCCGTGGTCGACCTGTGCGTCCGCTTCGTGGGCCCGATGGTGGACCGGGGTCGGGGCGCGGTGCTCAACGTGGCCTCCACCGGGGCCTTCCAGCCCCTGCCCGGCCAGGCCGGCTACGCCGCCTCCAAGGCCTTCGTGCTCTCCTACACCGACGCCCTCCACGCCGAGCTGAAGGGCACCGGCGTGTCGGCCACCTCGCTGTGCCCGGGCCCGGTCCGGACCGAGTTCGGGGAGACGGCCGGCCTCTCCCGCGAGGAGTCCGACGCCGCCCTGCCCCGCTTCATGTGGGAGACGGCCGAGGACGTGGCCAAGGCCGCGGTGGCCGGCCTGGACCGGGGCCGGGCCGTGGTCATCCCCGGCGCCGCCAACGCCGTCGGCGCCTACGCCGGGCGCCTGGCCCCCAAGAAGGTGCTGGTGCCGCTCCTGGCCCGTCAGCACCCGGCCCTGCGCTGACCGCGCCGGGGGCCGGTACGGTCGCCGGCATGCAGCGCTACGGCATGACGATCCCCTTCGACGGCATCCCCCTGCACGCCCAGCGGGACGCCGTGGCCGAGCTGGCCGACCTGGGCTACACCGACGTGTGGTCGTCGGAGGCCAACGGGGCCGACGCCTTCACCCCCCTGGCCCTGGCCTCGGTGTGGGCCCCGACGCTGCGCCTGGGCAGCGCCATCGTCCCCGCCTACACCCGGGGGCCGGCCACCCTGGCCCAGTGCGTGGCCTCCCTGGCCGACGCCGCGCCCGGGCGGGTGGCCTTCGGCATCGGCACCTCGTCGGACGTGATCGTCGAGCGGTGGAACGACCTGGCCTTCGACGAGCCCTACAAGAAGGTGCGCGACACCGTGCGCTTCCTGCGCACCGCCCTGGCCGGCGGCAAGGTCAAGGAGCGCTACGACACCTTCGCCGTCGACGGCTTCAAGCTGGGCGTCGTGCCCGAGCACCAGCCCCGCATCCTGGTGGCCGCCCTGCGGGAGGGGATGCTCCGCCTGGCCGGCCGGGAGGGCGACGGGGCCATCATCAACTGGCTGGCGGCCGAGGACGTCCCCACCGTCACCCCGCACGTCCACGCCGGGGGCGAGGGCAAGGAGGTGGTGGCCCGCATCTTCGTCGCCCCCACCACCGACACCGAGACGGTGCGGGCCATGGGCCGCTACGCCATCGCCGCCTACCTGAACGTCCCGGTCTACGCCGCCTTCCACCAGTGGCTGGGCCGGGGTGAGGTGCTGGCCCCCATGTGGGACGCCTGGAAGGGCGGCGACCGCAAGGCCGCCCTGGAGGCCATCCCCGACGAGGTGGTCGACGCGCTGATCGTCCACGGCTCCCCGGAGGCGTGCCGGGAGCACATCGGCCGCTACGTGGCCAACGGCGTCACCTGCCCGGCCCTGGCCGTGCTGCCCTTCGGCCTCGACCCGGTCCAGGCGGCCCGCGACCTGGCGCCCCGCTGAGGCCCGCCGGCCCCTGCCCGCCGCCGGTGGCGGGCCGAGGAGGTCAGCCCTGGAGCGGGGCGTAGAGGGTGGCCGCCAGGTCGCACAGCTCGACCCGCTCGGCCTCGCCGAGGGCTGCGTAGGCCCGGCCCAGGGCCCGGTCGGTGGCCGCCTCGGCCGCCGCCCACTCGGGCCGCTCCCCCCGCTTGCCGGCGTCGGGGTGGGGCCCGTCCCAGCCGAAGATGCCCAGCATGTGGGGGCTGCGCAGGGTGACCGCCTCGTGGGGGCCGAGTCCGTGGGCCAGCACGGCCGCCCCGTGGAGGGCGCCGCGCAGCTCGCGCAGCACGTTGAGGCGGTGGAAGGCCAGGGCCCGGGGCCGGTCGGCCCCCGGCTCGGGCCGGGCCCGCCACGCCGCGAACAGAGGGGCGCTGGCGGGGTTGGCGGCCGCGGTGAGCCGACCCACCAGGTCGGCCAGGCGGGGCAGGTCGGCGTCGTCGCCCAGGTGGCCCTCGGCCCAGTCGTGGCCCACGGCCAGGAAGTGGTCGGCGGCCTCGGTGGGGGCCATCACGGCCCGGCCCCGGTCCCAGGTCTCGGCCACCGCGGCCGGGGCGAAGAACACGAAGGCCGACGCCACCACGTCGGCGTGGACGTCGCCGAGCGCCCCGCCCCGGCCCACGGTGTAGAAGTCGGCCCCGGTGAAGCCCAGCTCCGCTCCCCGCTGGTAGGTGGCGAGGTCCATCATGAAGTGGGTGGACAGGTTGCCGACCACCGGGGCGGTGGCGGCGGCAGCGGCGACGGGGTCCATCGATGGACCCTAGGTCGCGTCGCGATGGTGCCCTGGCCCTGCCGGGCCGTCACCCGCCGAGGTCGCCGAAGGTGGCGATGGGGACCTCCTCGGGCAGGACCCGGCCGTCGACGAAGACCACGTGCCACAGCCCGATCACCACCTCCTCGTACCCCACCCCCCGGGCCTCCAGGTGGGCCCGCAGCCGGTCGTGGTTGCCGAGCTGGCGGTCGTCGAGCACGTAGGTGGAGGTGCGGTCGCGCCGCGCCGCCCGCTCCAGGTCGGGGAAGCGGGGCACGGCGAAGGACGAGGCCCGGACCCGCCCGTCGGTCAGGAAGGTGATCTGGGCGCCGGCCACGTCGGTGACGGCGGTGCCCACCTCCCGCTCGTCGAGCAGGGCGGCGACCCGCTCCAGGTCCTGCGAGCCCAACAGGAGGGAGACGTCGTCGCTCTCGGCGTAGGCCCCCAACCCGGTGATCCCCCAGACGGCGAGGGCCACGGCTCCGGCGGCCAGCCCCCCCAGCAGCGCGGTCCGGGCCCCCCGGCCGGTCACCTCGGGCACGACCGCCCCGCCGGCCACGGCCAGGACGGGCAGCACCAGCGACTGGTAGCGGATGTCGGGGCCCACCGCGTCGACCAGGCTGTTCATCCCGTACAGGAGGCTGTGCCCCACCACCAGCACGGCCAGCAGGCCCGGGGCCCGGTCGAGCGTGCGCGCCGTGGCCACGGCCAGGACCGCCACCACCAGGACGGCGCCGGCCCACGACCAGCCCACCAGGGCCCGGTCGGGGTCGAAGGGGGTGGCCAGGCCGGTGGCCGTGGAGAGGCGCTCCCAGAAGTCGACCACCCGGTCCCACCACGTCAGCCCGAGGCCCGGTGCGCGATCGAAGGACGCCCAGTCGTGGGCCAGGTTCCAGGCCAGCCACGGGGCGGCCCCGACCACCGCCGCCCCGGCCGCCCAACCGCTCCGGAGCACCACCCGGGGCCGGCGGGCCACCAGCCAGGCCCCGGCCGGCACCGCCACCAGGACCGAGAGGGGGGTCTGCCACCAGCCCAGGCCCAGGGCCAGGCCGAGGGCCAGGAGGTCGCGGCGCTCGACGGACCGGTCGCGCCCGTCGCCGGACAGGCGCAGCACCAGGAGCACCTGGACCATGCCGATCAGGGGGGCCACGCCGTAGAAGCCCCGCTCCTCGATGGAGAAGGCCACCGCGTAGGCGGGCCAGCACCAGGCCAGGATGCCGGTGGCGGCCTGCCCCACCGGCCCCAGCCCCAGGCGGGCCGCGACCCGCACGCACACCACGGCGGTGGCCAGGCCGCAGGCCACCGGCACCACCTGCACGGCCAGGGGGGTGGCCCCCAGCACCAGGAAGGAGAGGGCCACCAGCATCGGCTCCAACGTCCCGCCGTAGCCCTGGTTGGGGAAGAAGACCGAGAGCTGCCCGGAGCGGATCTGCTCGGCCTGGAGGGCGACGGTGGCCTCGTCCAGGTTCAGGGTGCCGGTCGGCCCCGCCCCCACCCAGGCCCGGAGGCCCAGCCCCAGGGCCACCACGACCAGGGCGAGGGCGATCTCCCCCCGGTGCTGGCCGGCCCAGGTGGACACCGCGGCCGCCCGCTCCCGGGGCCGGGCCCCCGCTGTCGTCCGGTCGCTGGCGATCATCCGCCGACGAAGGAGGTCAGCACCACCCGGGCGCCCTGCTCCTGGGCCCGGCGGGCGCAGGCGAAGGCGATGGACGAGGGGGTGGGGACGCCGGTGACGAGGACGGTGCGATCGGCGAGGAGCACGGGCGACGGGTCAGATGTGGACGAGGCGCAGGGAGTCGGTGGCGACGCCCTTGTAGTCCGGCGACCCGGACAGGACGGCCACCAGGTCGCCGGTGCGGAGCAGGCCCCGGCCCTTGGCCATCTCGATGGCTGTGCCCACCTGGCGGGCGGGGTCGTAGGGGCCGGGCTGCTCGATGGGCGTGGCCCCCCAGGACAGGGTGAGCTGGCGCAGGGTGCGGGGGTCGGTGGAGAAGCCCAGGATGGGCATGCGGGGCCGGTAGCGGGCGATGGAGCGCACGGTGAACCCGGTGCGGGTGATGCAGATGATGGACGTCGCCTCGCTCTCCGAGGCCGCCCGCCACGCCGCGTTGGTCATGGAGTTGGTGACCACGTCGTCGACCGAGCCACTCAGGTCGCGGTTGAGGCGGTTGACCTTGGCCGCCCACCCGTCGTAGTCGAACTCCTCGTCGGCCCGGCGGGCGATGCGGGCCATGGTGGCCACGGCCAGGGCCGGATCGTGGCCGATGGCCGTCTCGCCCGAGAGCATCACCGCCGAGGACCCGTCGAAGACGGCGTTGGCGATGTCGGAGGTCTCGGCCCGGGTGGGGGACGGGGCCGACACCATCGACTCCAGCATCTGGGTGGCGGTGATGGCCGGCCGGCCCAGGGCGATGCAGCGGTGGAGGATGCGCTTCTGGAGGTGGGGCAGCTCCTCCAGGGGCATCTCGGCCCCCAGGTCGCCCCGGGCCACCATGACCGCCCCGGCGGCCTCGATGATGCCGTCGAGGTTCTCGACCGCGGCGCGGGTCTCGATCTTGGCGATGACCATCGGCCCCGCCGGGTGGGGCTCGGTGCCGACCCGGCGGATGTCGTGGGCCGAGCGCACGAACGAGACGGCCACCATGTCGGCCCCCTCGGTGACGAAGGCGTCGAGGAGGTGCAGGTCGTGGTCGGTGGGCGTGGCCATGCGGAGCCGCTCGGAGGGGATGTGGACCCCGGGCCGGCCCTGGAGGAGCCCGCCGTGCAGCACCCGGGCCCGGAGGGCGTCGCCCTCGGCGTCGGTCACCTCGATCACCACCCCGCCGTCGCCGAAGGTGAGGCGGTCACCGGCATGGATGTCCCGCAGGAGGCCCTCGTGGTCGACGTGGACCAGCGCCGCGGTGCTGCTCTCCTCGCCGGGGACGAGGCGGAGGTCCTCGCCGTCGCGGAGGAGGGCCCCGCCCTCGGGGAAGCTGCCGGCCCGCACCTTGGGGCCGGGCAGGTCGACCAGGATGCCGAGGGGCCGCCCGATCGACTCCTCGATCCGGCGCAGGCGCCGGTAGCGCTCGATGGCCTCGTCCAGGGAGCCGTGGGAGAGGTTGATGCGGATGACGTCGGCCCCCGCTTCCACCATGTCCTTCAGCACCGCCTCGGACTCCGAGGCCGGCCCCATGGTGGCGATGATCTTCGTGCGGCGCATCACCCGGTCAAGTATGACGGCCCCGGCCACCCCGGTGGCGCCGTGTTCCCAGATCGCCAGAAGGGGCTCACCTCCGTGTCATCTCCGCCCGTGACCCTCACCCCCTCGGCCCTGGCCTGGCTGCGCAGCTTCCGGCCCGGCGGGCACCGGTCACGGCCGGCGACGTGGCCCGCTCCGCGGCTGGGCGCCCTCGCCGGCATCCTGGTCACCGCGCTGGTCTGGCGCGCTGTCGTGGGGGCCGGCCGGCTGAACCGGCCTGCGGCGTCGGTGCCCGGCCGCTAGGGCAGGCGGCTGAACCAGAGGAGGGAGAGGGCGGAGCTGGCGAACAGCAGGGCCAGGCCCACGCCCACGAACCACAGGCCGATCTCCCGGAACTCGATGCTGAAGCCCACCGACGAGCCGATGTTGCGGTAGACCTCGCGCAGCTCGCCCTCGGTGGCGGCCGTGTAGGCCTTCCCGTCGGTGGCGTCGGCGATGGCCTCCAAGGCCTCGCGGTCGACGTCGACGGGGATGCGCTCCACCTCCCCGGGCAGGACGATGTAGCCCTGGTCGGTGCCGAAGGCGATGGTGTTCACCGGCACGTCGGCCTCACGGGCGGCGTTGGCCCCCGCGGTGTCGGGCCGGCCGTAGGTGGTCTTGCCGTCGGACATGAGGACGATGCGGGCCGGCACCGGCTCGTCGGGGTCGTCCCCGGCGGCCCGGGGGGCCTGCTCGACGGCCTGGAGGGAGGCGAAGATCCCTTCCCCGATGGCGGTCCGCTCCTCCAGTTCCAGCCGGTCGATGGCGTCCACCACCCGGGCCCGGTCGGTGGTGGGCGGCACCTCGATGGTGGCCACCCCGTTGAAGCTGACCAGGCCCACGTTGATCTTGGGGGGCAGGATCTCGAGGAAGGTGCGGGCCGCGCTCTGGGCCGCGGTCAGCCGGTCGGGGGGGACGTCCTCGGCCATCATCGACAGCGACGTGTCGATGGCCAGGATGACGGTGGCCCGCTCGCGCGGCACCTTCTCCTCCCGGGCCGGGCGGGCCAGGGCCACCACCAGGGCCGAGAGGGCCAGCAGCAGGACCACGGCCGGCAGGTGGCGGCGCCACCCCGGCGACCGGGGAGCGACGCTCTGCAGCAGGTCGAGGTTGGTGAAGCGCACCGCGTAGGTGCGCCGCCGCGACTGGAGGACCAGGTAGACGGCGGCCAGGGCGGCCACGCCGAGCAGGAACCACAGGCGGCTCGGGGCGAGGTAGGTGATGGCGAGCATGGGGGTCTCGGGGGCAGGGGTCATGCGGAGGTGCGGGGGGCCACGCCCCGGACGCGGTCGCGGCGCTGGGCCACGAAGCCGACGATGTCGAGCAGCCAGTCCCGGTCGGTGCGGAGCTGGAGGTGGTCGGCCCCGGCCCGCCGGATGGCATCGGCGATGGCGGCCCGCTGGGCGGCGGCGGCCGCCGCGTAGCGCTCCCGGACCTTGGGGTTGGCGGTCTGGATCTCCAGGGCCTCGCCGGTGCGGGGATCGACCAGCGAGAGCACGCCCACCGACGGCAGCTCGACCTCGCGGGGGTCGACCACCTCGATGCACAGGGTCTCGTGGCGCACCGCGACCTGGGCCAGGCGCCGCTCCCACACCTCGGGCGGGGCCAGGAAGTCCGACACCACCACGGCCAGGCCCCGGCGCCGGGCCACGCCGGCCAGGGTGCGCAGGGCCTGGTCCAGGTCGGTGGAGCCCGACGGGTGGCGGGCCGCGGTGACCAGGCGGTGGAGCACGGCCAGGAGGTGGTCCTTGCCCCCCCGGGCGGGCACGATCCGGGCCCCGTCCGGCCCGGCCAGCACCGCGCCGAGGCGGTTGCCGGTGCGGTGGGTGAGGAACCCGACGGCTGCCGCGGCCGAGACGGCCAGGTCGCGCTTCTCGCACCACGCGGTGCCGAAGTCGAGGCTGGGGGAGTCGTCGGCCAGGATCCAGCACTCCAGCTCGCGATCGGCGATGGTCTCCCGGACGTGGGGCTCGAGCATCCGGGCGGTGACGTTCCAGTCGATGCGGCGCACGTCGTCGCCGGGGGCGTAGACCCGGGTCTCCCCCTGCTCGGAGCCGTGCCCCGGCACCAGGCCGGTGTACTCGCCGTGGAGCAGGCCGTCGAGGCGGCGGCGCACCACCAGGTCGAGGCGGCGCAGCACCTCGGCCGGATCGCTGCCCCGGACCCGGGGCGGGGCGTGGGCGGACGTGGGAGCGGTCACCGGCGCCGTCAGCTCGGGCGGGTCGGGTCGGACGGGCCCCACGGCGTCGAGCCGGGGCCGGACGGGCCGGGGCCGTAGGTGCCGGTGGCGGCCCCGTAGGCCCCGAGGCGCGGGTCGGGCGGCGGGCCGGACGGTGCCGCCTGGAGCGGGGCCGTCCCCTGGCGGGGGGCGGGCACGGTGGAGAGGACCCGGGCCAGCACCTGGTCCGGCGTGACGCCCTCGGCCAGGGCCTCGTAGGACAGCACCAGTCGGTGGCGGAGGACGTCGGGCGCGATGTCGAACACGTCCTGGGGGACGACGTGGTCGCGGCCCCGCAGGAGGGCCAGGGCCCGCCCGGCCCGGACCAGGCCCAGGCTGGCCCGGGGCGAGCCGCCGTAGGTGACGAGGGGCTCGATGTCGGACAGGGCGTAGTTGGCCGGGTAGCGGGTGGCCAGCACCACCGTCACCGCGTAGTCCACCACCGGTCGGTCGATCCGCACCGAGTCGACGGCCCGTTGCAGGCCCAGAAGGTCCTGGACCGAGAGGACCTCCTCGGCCTCGGGGGGCCGCACCCCCATGCGGTAGACGATGTCGACCTCCTCGCCGGCGGTCGGGTAGTCGACCACGACCTTCATCAGGAACCGGTCGCGCTGGGCCTCCGGCAGCGGGTAGACGCCCTCGGACTCGATGGGGTTCTGGGTGGCCAGGACCAGGAACGGCTCCGGCACCGGGAAGGTCTGGCCGCCGATGGACACCTGGCGCTCGGCCATGACCTCCAGCAGGGCGGACTGGACCTTGGCCGGGGCCCGGTTGATCTCGTCCGCCAGCAGGAAGTTGACGAACACCGGGCCCAGCTCGATGTCGAACTCCTCCTTGCTGGCCCGGAAGATGCGGGTGCCCATCACGTCCGCGGGCAGGAGGTCGGGGGTGAACTGGATGCGGGCGAAGCTGCCGCCCACGGTGCGGGACAGGGTCTCGGCGGCCAGGGTCTTGGCCAGGCCCGGCACCCCCTCCAGCAGGACGTGGCCCTGGGCCAGCAGGCACACCACCAGGCGCTCCAGGGCCCGGTCCTGGCCCACGATCACCCGGCGGACCTCCGACTGCACCCGGTCGAGGAGCCGGGCCGCCTCGGCCGGCGACGGCGGGACGGGCGAGCTGGACGGGTCGGCGGGGGTGTCGGACATCGGTCCTCCGGGTCGGTGCCCGTCGCCGGCGGTGGGCGTGGCGGGGCGGGGTGGAGCCAGGCTAGAGGGCGGCCACCCCGGCCCGGCCGGCACCCGAGGGGAGGTCACCCCCCCGACGCCGTACCCTGCGGTCCATGCGGCTCCTGGTGGTGGAGGACGAGGTCGACCTGGCCGAGGCCCTGGCCCGGGGCCTGCGCCGCGAGGGCTACGCGGTGGACGTGGCCAACGACGGGTCCGAGGCCGTGTCCCGGCTCCAGCTCACCGCCTACGACCTGGTCTGCCTGGACCTGAACCTGCCCGACACCGACGGGCTCACCCTGTGCCGCCGCCTGCGCACCGACACGACCCTGGTGCCCGACCCCGACGTCCCGGCGCCCCGGGTGCTGATGCTGACGGCCCGGGACTCGGTCGACGACCGGGTGGCCGGCCTGGACGAGGGGGCCGACGACTACCTGGTCAAGCCGTTCTCGTTCGCCGAGGTCTCGGCCCGGGTCCGCTCCCTGCTCCGGCGCGATGCCGGGCGCACCGGCTCCGAGCTCCGGGTGGGGCCGCTGCGCCTGGACGCGGCCCGCTTCGAGGCGTGGCGCGGTGACCGCCGCCTGGACCTCACGGCCAAGGAGTTCGCCCTCCTGCGCTACTTCATGGCCCACCCCGGCCACGTCCTGTCCCAGGAGCGGCTGCTGGAGCACGTGTGGGACGAGCACGCCGACCCGTTCACCAACACCGTGCGGGTCACCGTCGGGACCCTGCGCCGCAAGCTGCACGTGGGTGACGAGCCGGCCCTGATCGAGACGGTGGTGGGCCGGGGCTACCGCCTGGTCGAGCACGAGGGCGACGCCGGGCCCGGGGCGTCGTCGCCGTGACCCGGGGGGCGGTGGCCGGCACCGACGGCGCGGGCCCCCCGACGACCTCGGGCCGCCTGACCACGCCCCGCATCGAGCGGATGGCCGTCCGGCTGCCCGACTGGATGGGCTCCATCCGCTTCCGCCTCACCGCCCTGTACTCCCTCGTGCTCTTCGGCCTGGCCGCCACCCTGGTGGCGGGCATCTACCTGGCCCTGGCGGCCCGGCTCGACGACAGCCCCATCTCCCGGGACGTGCCGGTGGTGTACGTGCAGCCGCTGCCCAACGGCGGGGCCATCGTGCAGGAGGGCACCGTCCCGGTCGACACCCGGACCATCGAGGAGAGCGTGAACCGCCGGGCCCTCCAGCTGCTGCGGACCTACACCTTCTCGGCCCTGGGCCTGTTGTTCGTGGCCAGCCTGGGGGTGGGCTGGCTGGTGGCCGGGCGGGTCCTGGCCCCCATCGACCGCATCACCGCCGTGGCCCGCGACATCCAGGCCACCGACCTGTCCCGCCGCATCAACCTGCGGGGCCCGGCGGACGAGCTGAAGGACCTGGCCGACACCTTCGACGACATGCTGGGCCGCCTCGACGAGGCCTTCCGGCAGCAGCGCCGCTTCATCCAGGAGGCCTCGCACGAGCTGCGCAACCCGCTGGCCGTCATCCGCACCAACCTGGACGTGGCCCTGGCCGACCCCGACGCCACCCCCGAGGACCTGCGGGCCACGGCCGAGGTGGTCGACCGCTCGGTGGCTCGCATGACCGTCCTGGTCAACGACCTGCTGACCTACGCCCGGGAGGGTGCCCCGGCCCGCGAGCGGACCCGGGTGGCCCTGGCCGGCGTGGTCGACGACACCGTGGCCGAGTTCGAGGCCAGCGCCGCGGCCCGCCACCTGCGCCTGGAGGCCCAGGTGGCGGCGCCGAGCGACGTCGACGGCGACCGGGTGGCCCTGCGCCAGGTGGTGGCCAACCTGGTGGCCAACGCCGTGCGCCTGGCCCCCGAGGGCACCGCGGTGCGGGTGGCCAGCGGCGCCCAGGGCGCCTGGGCCTGGATCGCCGTCGACGACGCCGGGCCCGGCGTCCCGGAGGTGGAGCGGGACCTGATCTTCGAGCGCTTCTGGCGGGCCGGTGGGCGGCCGTCGCGGGCCGAGGGGCGCAGCGGCCTGGGCCTGGCCATCGTCCGCCACATCGCCGAGGACCACGGCGGCCAGGTCCGGATGGCCGCCAACGGCCGGGGCGGCTCCACCTTCACCGTCTGGCTGCCGGCCGCCGGGTCCGGCGCGTCTACCGTCGGGTCCTCGCCCCCCGAGGAGGCCTCGTGAGCATCGTCATCATCAACGCCATCACCGTGCCGCCCGACAGCGGCGACGAGCTGGCCCAGCGCTTCGCGGCCCGGGCCGGGGCCGTCGACGGCCAGGAGGGCTTCGAGGGCTTCGAGCTGCTCCAGCCCACCGACGGGCGCGACCAGTGGCTGGTGGTGACCCGCTGGCGCGACCAGGAGTCGTTCGAGGCGTGGATGGCCTCCCCGGCCTTCGGGCACGGCCACCGCTCGGCCCAGGAGCGCTCGGGCGGCGACGCCCCGCAGCCCGTCTCGGTGGCCAGCGAGGTGTGGGCCTTCGCCCCGGCCGGCGGGTCCGGGCCGGCGGGGGGTTAGCGCTTGGTCCTGGGGTCCGCCCTCGGCTCGGCCCACGTGGGCCTGGCCTGGGTGGTGGTCGTGGGCAACGGCGCGGCCGGGCTGTGGGCCCTGGGCGCCCACTGGCGCCCGGCGCTCCGGGTCCGGCCCCTGTGGTGGTTCACCATCGCGGTGGAGGTGGCCCTGTTCGTCCAGGTGGCCCTGGGCGTGGCCTACCAGAACGCCGAGGACATCGAGCCCACCTCGTTCCACACCCTGTACGGCTTCGCCTCGCTGTTCGCGGTGGCGATCATCTACTCGTACCGGAACCAGCTCCGGGACCGGACCCACCTGCTCTACGGGCTGGGCGGCCTGTTCCTGATGGGCATGGGCATCCGGGCCATGGTCCTGCACCGCTGAGCCGACGGGCCGAGGCCCACCGGCCGGCCGGCCACCGGCCGAACGGTCAGAGGTGGACCACCGGGCAGGTCAGGGTGCGGGTGATGCCGGCGATCATCTGGACCCGGGACACCACCATCTTCCCCAGCTCGTCGACGGTGTCGGCCTCGGCCCGGGCGATCACGTCGTAGGGCCCGGTCACGTCCTCGGCCGAGACCACGCCCTGGATCCCCCCCACCTCCTCCGCGACCTGGGCCGCCTTGCCCACCTCGGTCTGGATGAGGATGTACGCGCTGACGGCCATCGGAGGGTCCTCCTCGGGGGTGGCGGTCCCGGGCGGCGGGGCCGGAGCACCGGTCGCGGGGTGGGGCGATGGTAGTGGGCGGCCGGCTCGGCCCGCCGGCTGGCAGGACGGCGTCCCGGCGCGTCGAACCGTCCCCCCATGAGCGATGCCCCCGGGTTGCCGCCCGAGCTGGACGCCGAGCTGGACGAGGTGCTGAGCCTCCTCCCGCTGCTGGGGGCCGTCCCGTCCCTGGCCGACCGGATCTTCGACCGGTTGACCACGACGCTGGCCGCGGCCGTGCTCCACGACGTCCGGGCCCGCCGGGGGGCCGGGGAGCTGAGCCGCACCGCCTACCTGGCCGAGGTCTGCCAGGTGGTGGTCCAGCTCCAGGACCGGGGCCTGCTGCGGCCCGACCAGGTCCGCCCGATGCGCTGATCCACCCGACCCGCCGATCCGCCCAGGGGCCGGGCGGTCCGGCGACCTCAGTCGGCCAGGCGCTTCTCCAGCTCGCGGAGCTCGTCGGAGAGGTCCTCGGGGAGGCGCTCGCCGATGAAGGCGAAGTGCTCCTCGATGAGGGGGATCTCGCCCCGCCAGGCCTCGTTGTCGACCTTCAGCAGCTCGGTGACGGTGGCCTCGTCCACGTCGAGCCCGTCGGTGTCCAGGGCGGCCGGGGTGGGCACCCGGCCGATGGCCGTGTCGACGGCCTCGGCCGTGCCGTCCAGCCGCTCGAACACCCACTTGAGGACCCGGCTGTTCTCGCCGAAGCCGGGCCACAGGAACGAGCCGTCGTCGCCCTTGCGGAACCAGTTGACCCAGTAGAGCCGGGGCAGCTTGTCGGCCTCGGTGGCCTGGCCGATGTCCAGCCAGTGCTTCATGTAGTCACCGGCGTTGTAGCCCATGAACGGGAGCATGGCGAAGGGGTCGAAGCGGACCTCGCCGATGGTGCCGGCGGCGGCGGCCGTCTTCTCCGAGCTCATGATCGAGCCCAGGAACGTGCCGTGGCGCCAGTCGAAGGCCTCGGTGACGAGGGGGACGTTGGTGGCCCGGCGCCCACCGAAGAGGATGGCCGAGATGGGCACGCCGGCCGGGTCCTCCCACTCGGGAGCGATGGACGGGCACTGGGCCGCGGGGGCGGTGAAGCGGGCGTTGGGGTGGGCGGCCGGGGTGTCCGAGGCCGGCGTCCACTCGTTGCCCTTCCAGTCGGTGAGGTGGGCCGGGGTCTCCTCGGTGAGCCCCTCCCACCAGATGTCGCCGTCGTCGGTGGCGCCCACGTTGGTGAAGATGCAGTTGGCGTGCAGGGTGGCCAGGGCGTTGGGGTTGGTCTTCTCGCCGGTGCCGGGGGCCACGCCGAAGAAGCCGGCCTCGGGGTTGATGGCGTACAGGCGGCCGTCGTCGCCGAACTTCATCCAGGCGATGTCGTCGCCCACCGTCTCGCACGTCCAGCCGGGCAGGGTGGGGATGAGCATGGCCATGTTGGTCTTGCCGCAGGCCGAGGGGAAGGCGGCGGCCACGTAGCGCTTGACGCCCTCGGGGTTGGTGATCCCGACGATGAGCATGTGCTCGGCCATCCAGCCCTCGTCGCGGGCCATGGTCGAGGCGATGCGCAGGGCGAAGCACTTCTTGCCCAGGAGGGCGTTGCCGCCGTAGCCCGAGCCGTAGCTCCAGATCTCCCGGGTCTCGGGGAAGTGGCTGATGTACTTGTTCTCGGCGTCGCAGGGCCAGGGCACGTCCGGCCGCTCGTTCCCCTGCGTGTCGACCAGCGGGTAGCCCACCGAGTGGACGCAGGGCACGAACTCGCCGTCCTCGCCCAGCACGTCCAGGGCGCCCTGGCCCATGCGGGTCATGATCCGCATGCTCACCGCCACGTAGGGCGAGTCGGTGAGCTGCACCCCGATGTGGGCGATGGGCGAGCCCAGCGGGCCCATCGAGAACGGCACCACGTAGAGGGTGCGGCCCCGCATCGATCCGCGGTAGAGGGCCAGCAGCTCCTCCTTCATCCGCTCCGGCGCCCGCCAGTTGTTGGTGGGCCCGGCGTCGATCTCGGCCTCGCAGCAGATGAAGGTGCGGTCCTCGACCCGGGCCACGTCGCCGGGGTCGGACAGGGCCAGGTAGCTGTTGGGCCGCTTGGCCTCGCTCAGGGTCTGGAACGTGCCCCCGGCCACCAGCTCGGCGCACAGCCGGTCGTACTCCTCACCCGATCCGTCGCACCAGTGGACCTCGGCGGGCTGGAGGATCTCCCTCCACTCCGCGACCCAGTCCTTCAGCTTCTGGTTACCGGTGGTGGCGGTCATCTGTGTCTCCGGGAAGGGTCGGTTTGGAGGCGCCGGTCAGGCCGGCTCGATCGGGCCGGGCAGGGTCTGGTCGGCGGGCGGGAAGCCCGGGGTGCCCATGTCGCGCTCCGAGCCGAGACGGAGCCGGGTCGCCCTTCCCGCCGGGTCGGCATCGAACACGACGCGCTGGCCCTGGCGGAGCATGCGGAAGACGGAGCCGTCGAGCGCCCCGGGGGCCAGGTCGTACTCCGACAGGTCGGTGTCGCGGACGATGACGCCGTCACCGGTGCCGGGGTCGTAGGACTTGATCACGCCTTGCACGCGGGGGCTACCTCTCGTGTTTCACGCGGGGACGGCTGGTCGCAGCCTACCGGCGGGGTCGGGCGAGGCTTCCATGGGAGGGCAGCGCACGCCGGCGCGCTGCGACGTCGCTCAGGCCTCGACCGGCCGGCGGGCCCGGGACGCCTTCTGGACCTTGCCGGCCCGGATGCACCCGGTGCAGACGTCGATCCGGCGGGTGGTGCCACCGACCACGGCCCGGATGCGCTGCACGTTCGGGTTCCAGCGCCGCTTGGTGCGCCGGTGCGAGTGGCTGACGCTCATGCCGAACGACGGCTTCTTGCCGCAGACTTCACACGTCGATGCCATGGCTACCTGAACCTCTGCTCGTCACGTCCGGGGACCGGGCAACGCTACGACGTGGCCCCCGCACCCGCCAAGCCGTGGCCCGGCCGGCGGACCACGGGGCGCCCTTCGACCGCTCGGTAGCATGCGCCGGCATGACGACCGATCGGCTCGGGGCCGACGAGATCCGGCGCGTGGTGGCCGCCTTCCGCGACGCCCTGAGGAGCCACCAGGCCCTGGTCAACCGGTTGAACGTCTACCCCGTCCCCGACGGCGACACCGGCACCAACATGGCTCTCACCCTGGAGTCGGTGGTGGCCGAGCTGGACAGCGCGGGCGACGACCTGGCCTCCACCTGCAAGGCCATCAGCCACGGCTCGCTCATGGGGGCACGCGGCAACAGTGGGGTCCTGCTCTCCGGCATCCTCCGGGGCGTGGCCGTCACCGTGGACGAGGCCGGCGGCCTGGACGGGCCCACCCTGGCCCGGGCGCTGCGGGCCGCGTCCGACGGCGCCTACGCCGCCGTGCCCCGCCCGGTCGAGGGCACCATCCTGACCGTGGTCCGGGAGGCGGCCGAGGCGGCCGAGGCGGCCGTCGAGGCCGAGCCGGCCGCCCCCCTGGCCGCGGTGGGCGAGGCGGCCCGAGCCCAGGGCCACGACGCCCTGCGGCGCACTCCGGAGATGCTGCCGGTGCTGGCCGAGGCCGGGGTGGTCGACTCCGGGGGCACGGGCCTGCTGCTCCTGCTCGACGCCCTGCTGCACGTCGTCGACGGCCGGCCCCTGCCCGAGCCGCCCGACGACGACGGCGCCGGGCCCGACCTCGATGCCCTGCGCCAGCACGCCGATGCCGGCGACCACGACGGCCACGACGTGGGCGACCTCCGCTACGAGGTCATGTACCTGCTGGAGGCCCCGGACGAGACCGTCCCCGAGTTCAAGAAGGTGTGGTCCACCGTCGGGGACTCCATCGTGATCGTGGGGGGCGACGGCCTGTGGAACTGCCACATCCACACCGACGACATCGGCGCCGCCATCGAGGCCGCCGTCGACATCGGCCGGCCCTGCAAGATCCGGGTCACCGACCTCATGGAGCAGGTGGAGGAGGAGCGCTGGGTCCGGGAGGGGGCGGCCGAGCCGGGGGCGCCCGAGGCCCCGCCCGAGCCGGTGCCCACCGCGGTGGTGGCCGTGGCCACCGGCGACGGCGTGGGCCGGCTGTTCCGGGCCCTGCACGTGCAGCAGGTGGTGGCCGGGGGGCAGTCCATGAACCCGTCGACCCAGCAGTTGGTGGCCGCGGTGGAGGCCACCGCGGCCGACGAGGTGGTGCTGCTGCCCAACAACAAGAACATCGTCGCCGTGGCCGAGCAGGTCGCGGGCCTCACGGCCAAGGCGGTGAGAGTGGTGCCCACCCGCAGCGTGTCCGAGGGGCTGGCCGCCCTGGTGGCCTACGACCCCGAGGCCTCGGCGGAGGCCAACGCCACCCAGATGGGGGCGGCGGCCGACGCCGTGGTGGCCGGGGAGGTGACCCGGGCGGTGCGGGCCAGCTCCTGCGACCTGGGCCCCATCCGGGAGGGCGACTGGCTGGGCATCGCCCGCGATGGCATCCGGGCCGTGGAGGCCGAGCTGGCCGACGCGGTCTGCACCCTCCTGGGGGCCCTGCTCACCGAGGAGCACGAGATCATCACCCTCATCGAGGGCGAGGGGGCCTCGGCGGCCAGCACCCGCCGGGTGACCGAGTGGCTGGCCGAGGCCCACCCCGACCTCGAGCAGGAGGTCCACCACGGGGGCCAGCCGCTGTACCCCTACTACGTCGGCATCGAGTAGGCCGGCGGTGGAGGGCCCGCCCCCGGCCGACGAGGTCACCCGGGTCCAGGGGCGCCTGGCCGAGTTCGCCCGCTCGTACCCGGAACTGGCCCTGTACCGACGCATCTGCGAGGGAGCGGCGGCCGACGACGAGGTGGCCGCCCTGCTGGCCCGGGCGGCGCCGGGCCAGGCCCGGCCGGTGCTGCTGCTGGCCGCCCTGCACGACCTGGTGCTGCGCCGGCCCGAGCTGGCGGCGGCCCGCTGGTACCCGAGCGTGACCGGCGGGCCGGTCCCCGCCGGCGACCCGTGGCCCGAGGTCCGGGCCACCGCCCTGGCCCACGCCTCCGAGCTGCGGGAGGTGATCGCCACCCGTTCCACCCAGACCAACGAGGTCAACCGGGCCGCCTACCTGGCCCCCTTGCTGGCCGAGGCGTGCGCCGACCTCCCGGATGCCCCGGTGGCCCTGGTGGAGCTGGGGTGCAGCGCCGGGCTCCTGCTGGGCCTGGACCGCTACCGGGTGGAGCTGGCCCCGCCGGGGGAGGGGCCGGTGGTGCTGGGCGACCCGTCCTCACCGGTGCGGTGCCGGGCCGAGGTGCGAGCCGGCGGGGCGGGGCTGGTCGACCTGCGCCTGCCCCGGGTGGTGGAGAGGGTGGGCCTCGACCGGTCCCCGGTGGCCTTCGCCGACCGGGACGCCCGACGCTGGCTGGAGGCGTGCCTGTGGCCCGACGTGCCGGGTCGGCTGGAGCGGTTCCGGGCCGCGGTGGAGCTGGTGACCACCGACCCGCCTGACCTGGTGGCCGGCGACATGGTGGACGACGTGGGCCCGGTGGGCCGGGCCGCCCGGGCCATCGCCGCCGCCACCGCCGGGACGGCGCCCGAGGAGGTGCACCTGGTGGTCATGAGCTCCTGGGCCCTGACCTACGTGGCCCGGGAGCGGCGCGCGGAGGTGGCCGGGGCCCTGGCCGACCTGGCCGCCGACGGGCGGCCGGTGTCGTGGCTCACCGCCGAGCCGCCCGGCTGCGCCCCCGGCCTGCCCCCCATCCCCGATGACGACGCCGACCCGGTCGGGACCACCGTGCTGGGGGCCCGGCGCTGGCGCCGGGGCGTGGAGCGGGAAGGGACGGTGTGGGGCTGGGCCCACCCCCACGCCGAGTGGCTCCACTGGCAGCCACCGCCGTGATCCGTTGACGGCCGGAGACATCGCACGCCGCGGCCGGTAGCCTCCGGGGCGTGGTTGACTCGGCAGGTCATCCCACGACGGCTCCGGCCGTCGTCGCGGGCCGCGGCGCCGCGGCCTACCTCGACCGCTACAACGCCCCGATCCTGAGCGACGACGACACCGTCGTCCGCCACAGCCCGCCCGAGCCCCTGGCCCACGGCGACGCCCGGGACATGGGCGACATCAAGGACGGCTCGGTGGCCCTGGTGGTCACCGCCCCTCCGGCCTTCGTGGGGCCCTACGAGATCACCGAACCCGGCGACCCGGCCGTCCTGGACGGCTACGTGGCCTACATGGACATGCTGCGCGACGTGTTCGCCGAGTGCGTCCGGGTCCTGGAGCCCGGGGGGCGCATGGCGGTCAACGTGGCCAACCTGGGCCGCAAGCCCTACCGGTCCCTCTCGGCCGACGTCATCGGCCTGCTCCAGGACGACCTGGGCCTGCTCATCCGGGGGGAGGTCATCTGGATGAAGGCCCGGGGGGCAGGCAGCAACTGCGCCTGGGGGTCGTACCGCAGCCCCAAGAACCCCGTCCTGCGCGACGTCACCGAGCGGGTCATCCTGGCCGGCAAGGGCCGCTTCGACCGGGCCGTCGACGCCGCCTCCCGCAAGGCGGCGGGACTGCCCCACGCCATCACCCTGACCAGCGACGAGTTCCAGGAGGCCACCCTGGACTTCTGGGAGATCCCCCCCGAGGCCGCCTCCGAGGTCGACCACCCGTCCCCCTTCCCGGTGGCGCTGCCCCAGCGCCTGGTCGAGCTGTACACCTACGCGGATGACCTGGTCCTGGACCCGTTCATGGGCTCGGGCACCACCGCGGTGGCGGCGGTGCGCTCGGGGCGTCGCTTCGCCGGCTACGACGTCGACCCGGGTCACGTGGCCACCGCCCGCCGGCGGGTCGAGGCCGAGCAGGCCGCCCACGCCGGCCGGGTGGACGACCCGGTCACCCTGGCCTTCCACGAGGCCCGGGTGCGGGGCAGCGCCATGCGCAAGCTGCTGGCCGAGGTGCTGGCCGAGGTGGGCTTCACCGGCATCCGGGAGGAGGCCAAGGTGGCCAAGGTCAGCCTGGTCGCCCCGGCCGCGGCCCGCGACGCCTCGGGCCGGCGCTGGCTGTTCGAGATGTCGGGCGCCTTCACCGTGGTGCCCACCGGGCTGGACTGGGTGGACGCGGCCCTGGCCGCAGTGGGCCGGGGGGCGGTCATCGCCGGGGCCACCGGGGAGCCCCCCATCCTCTTCGTGCCCCAGCTGCCGGAGCCCAAGTCGCCGGTGGACGTGATCCTGCGGGCCGCCGGACCGTCGGCCCTCTTCGACGTGGTCGAGGTGTTCTCGCCCGAGGGTCGCCGCCGCCTGGCCCGCTACGCCTCGGGGACGGTCAACTCCCCCCTGCCCGGGTTCTGGACCGAGAAGGAGGTGGCGGTCGAGGCGTCCTGACGGGCCGGAGGGCGGGGACGGTGGGGCCGGTACCGAACGGTGGGCCCGGAGGCTGTCAGACCCCCCCGGTAGGGTGGCGGTCGTGAGCCAGGGAGCACCCCGCGAGCGCCGCGCCACGGCAACCTCGGCCTTCGGGGTCGGACGGCGGGAGAGCCACGACGCCAGTGCCTTCTACGCCCGCTTCGCCGCCCCTGACGTGAGCCGCGACGAGACGGTGTTGGACCCCACCGTGGTCGACGAGCACATCGGCGAGGAGGCCTTGATCGCCGGGAACGCCAAGGACATGGCCCAGGTCCCCACCGGCTCGGTGGCCCTGGTGGTGACGTCCCCGCCCTACTTCGCCGGCAAGCAGTACGAGGAGGTGCTGGGCCAGGGCGAGGTGCCGGGCTCCTACCGCGAGTACCTGGCCATGCTGGAGGACGTCTTCGCCGAGTGCGTCCGCACCCTCGAGCCCGGCGGGCGCATCGCCGTGAACGTGGCCAACCTGGGCCGCAAGCCCTTCCGCAGCCTGGCCGGCGACGTCACCACCATCCTGCAGGACCGGCTTCGGCTGCTCCTGCGGGGCGAGATCATCTGGCAGAAGCAGGAGGGCTCCAGCGGCAGCTGCGCCTGGGGGTCCTACCGCTCCCCCTCCAACCCCTCGCTGCGCGATGCCACCGAGCGGGTCATCGTGGCCAGCAAGGGCCGCTTCGACCGGGCCCTCACCCCCAAGGTGCGGGCGGCACGGGGGCTCCCGCACGTGGCCAGCATCAACGCCGACCGGTTCATGGCTGCCACCAACGACCTGTGGCACATCCCTCCGGAGCGCGCCTCCCGGGTGGGCCACCCGGCGCCCTTCCCCGTCGAGCTGCCGGAGTGGCTGGTCGAGCTCTACACCTACGAGGGCGACCTCGTCCTCGACCCGTTCATGGGGTCGGGCTCCACCGCGGTGGCCGCCGTCCGGAAGCGGCGCCGCTTCGTGGGCTACGACCTGGACCCGGACTACCTCGACATCGCTCGGGCCCGGGTCAAGGAGGAGCGACAGCGGCAGCAAGAGGCCGAGGAGATGGACGCCGAGGTCTCGGCGCCCCCTCCGGTCGAGGTCACGGCGCCGGTGGTCGACGCCGGCCTCGACTTCCCGCGTCGGGCCAACGCCGAGGGCAAGGCGGCCCAGGCGTTGGCCCTGGAGGTGGTCACGCACGCCGGCTTCAAGGTGGTCGACACCAACGTCCGCCTGCGGGGCTTGGGGATGACCATGAACGTGGTGGCCACCGACAGCGGGGGGGACGGTGAGGGAGGGGGCGAGACCTGGTTCTTCGACGTCTCCGGGGCCTTCTCCAGCCCCCGGGGGGGGCTGCGTCGCACCGACACCATGTGGAAGGCGCTCGGTCGGGCCAACGTCCTGGCCCGCAGCGAGGAGCACCGCCACGCCAACCTGGTGCTGTTGACCTCCCACCTCCCGGTCGAGAAGAGCGAGGGTGACCGGGCCCTGCGGGCCGCCGGACCCAACGCCTTCTACGACGCGGTGGCCATGTTGGAGGAAGAGGACTTCAAGCGTCTGAAGCGCTACGCCGCCGGGGGCTTCGGCCACCGGCTCCGTGCCCCTCTGGAGGGCTTCTGGCGGCCGGCCGACCTCGATCGCTGGGACGGCGCCGCGGGCTGACCCCGGTCCTGCCGGCGGAGGGCACGGCGGGCGCAGCGCCGGGCCCCAGGACCGAGCAGGCGTCTCCGGTGTCGTCGGCGGCGTGCCACGCTGCGGGCCCATGCCGTCGTTGCGCACCGAGGTCACCGAGATCGTCACCGGGCTGGCCATGCTCGGCCTGGGCGACCTCGACTGGGCCCTGGCCGCCCGGCCGCCGGAGCTGGTCGGCGTGGGGGAGGCGGTGTGGGATCGGCTGGCCGTGGCGCGGTACGAGCCCGGCCACGACGTGGACTTCCGCCGGGCCTGGGACAACGGCCTGGCCTTCCTGCGGGCCGAGGAGGGGTTGCGCAGCCGGGTGGCGGCCCGCATCGAGTGGAAGGGGCCCGACCGGTTGCCCCTCCCCTCCGACGTGCCGGCCGACCTGCGGGTGGACCGGGTGTACCTGGTGTCGTGCAAGTACCTGTCCAAGGTGCTGCACAACGTCTCCCCGGCCGGCCTGTTCGACGCCGGCCTGACCGGGGCCCCGGCCCGCCCCGGTGACTGGTTCACCGCCGTCGCCCCCGACGAGCACCAGGCCCTCTACGCCGCCGTCCTCCGGGGGGGCGCCATCGGAGGGGTCGAGGGGTGGGGCGACCTGCCCGAGCGGGTGGCCGACCTGGCCCGGGGCCACCGGGACGTGCTCAAGCCGGTGCTGCGGGCCGGGTGGCCGGAGGGGGCGCCGGAGGCCTACGGGGCCCTGGCCCGGGTGGTGGCCGAGCGGTCGGCCGACCGCTGGCGGGCCGGGCTGGGCGACCGCGCCCAGCGGGAGCGCCTGCTGTGGCGCCTGCTCCGCCTGGGGGGCGCCCCGTACTTCGTGCTGGGGGCGTCGTCGTCCTCGGCGGCCTCGCTGCCCATGCGGCTGCGCATCGACACCGCCTGGGACTGGCTCCAGCGCTACCGCCTGACCGCCTTCGAGGTGTGGCCCGAGCCGGCCGGCCAGGCCGTGGTCCGCTGGCAGGCCAACGTGACCGACCGGGAGGCGGGCGAGGACGTGTCGGTCCGGGGCCACGTGGAGGTGCGGTGGAGCCACGGCCGCTTCAGCGGCCACCCCGAGGCCAAGGTGTACCTGGACACCCCCCACGCCGAGGTCCCCGGCTACCACCGCCTGGCCTGACGACCCATCCCTTCGCCCCTCGGACGGTGACGACGCAGGGGACGGAGGGTCGGCGGACCCCGCGGTCCGGTGGATCTCGGCATCGAGCGGCGAGACTGGCGTCCGTGCCCCCCCGCCGATCCGTGCCCGCTCCTGGGGTGGGCGCCCCCGAGCCCGGGTTGGTGCGGGCCGTCGAGCGGGTGGGGGACCGGTGGGTCCTGCTCATCGTGGCCGCCCTGCTGGAGGGTCCCCGTCGCTTCGGTGACCTGGCCGACGGCCTGGGTGTGGCCCCCAACATCCTCACCGCCCGCCTGCGCCAGATGGCCGACGACGGCCTGGTGGTGGCCCGGCCCTACCAGGAGCGCCCGGTCCGGCTGGAGTACGACCTGACCGGGGCCGGGCGGGAGCTGGGCGCGGCTCTGGGCTCCCTGGCCGAGTGGGGTGCCCGCCGGCGGGGGGGCCGGGGGGCGGCGCCGTTCCACTCCCGGTGCGGGACGGCGGTGGAGCTGCGACCCTGGTGCCCCACCTGTGATCGCCCGGTCGACGGGGACGAGGCCACCGCCGCCTACGAGGTCTGAGCACCGGCCCCCGCCCCGGGGTCGCCGAGGCCCTCCGGGCGCGGTGGCAGGTGGCGATCGGCCGGGTACAGTCACTTGCACTTCGCAAGTCACTCGTCTGTCCTGGAGGTCCCCATGTCCGCCCTCGTCGAGTTGGCCCAGGCCACCCGCACCGCCCGGGACGCCGCCGCCCCGGCCACCGTCGCCATCGGCCGCCACCCCCGCGGCGTCGGCGTCGTGGTGGCCCCCGACCGGGTGCTGACCAGCGCCCACAACCTCCGGGACCGCACCACCCAGGTCACCTTGGCCGACGGGAGCCAGGTCCAGGGGGCCCTGGTCGGCTCCGATCCCGACCACGACATCGTGGTGCTCGACGTGCCCACCGGCGACGTCGCCCCGCTGGCCTGGGCCGAGGTCCCGCTGGCGGTGGGCGACGCGGTGGTGGCGGTGGCCCGCCACCGGGGCGGCGACCGGGCCACCACCGGCTTCGTGTCCGCCGTCGGCCTGGCCTTCCGGGGGCCCCGGGGCCGACGGGTGGCGGGGGCCGTCGAGCACACCGCCCCCCTGGCCCGGGGCTCCTCGGGGGGGCCGCTGGTCGACGCCGAGGGCCGCCTGGTGGGCCTCAACACCCACCGCCTGGGGGAGGGGTTCTACCTGGCCCTCCCGGCCGATGCCGACCTCCGCTCCCGGGTCGACGCCCTGGTCGAGGGGCGTCACCTCCGCACCCGCCGCCTGGGCGTGGTCATCGTGCCCGGGCCCCACGCCGCCCGGCTCCGCCGCCGGGTCGGCCTGCCCGAGGCCGCCGGCCTCCTGATCCGCGAGGTGGTGGCCGGCTCCCCGGCCGCCGAGGCCGGGCTGGCCGAGGGTGATCTGCTGACCGCGGTGGACGCCACCCCCGTCCCCTCGGTCGACGCCCTGTGGGACGCCCTGGACGCCACCGCCGAGCAGGACGAGGTGGCGATCACCGTCCTGCGGGCCACCGAGGAGCGGACCGTCACCGTCCGCTTCCCCGACGAGGCTCCCCCGACCGACGACGCCTGACCCGTTGAGGGCCGGGGCTACCAGGCCAGGTCGTCGAGGGTGGCCGGATCGGGCGGGCGTCGGGCCACGGTGGCCAGCGCGGCCAGGGCGGCGGCCACCACCGGCAGGGCGACCAGGACCGCCCCCAGCTCCCAGGGCACGACCAGGGGGATGTCCAGGGTCGTGGCCGCCCGGGGGCGGCTGTTGTAGAGGGCGAAGCCCACGGCCGGCAGCCCGACGCCCAGCACCGCGGCCAGGGTGGCGGCGGTGCCGGTGAGCACCGCGGCCTGGACGGCGGCGGTCACGGCCCGGACCCGGGCCGGCGCGCCCTGCGCCTCCAGCGTGGCGTCGTCGGACCGGCTCCCCTCCAGGGCCAGGAGGGCGCCGGCCAGGCTCACCAGGAGGGCCAGGGCTCCGAGGGCCAGGGCCTGGCCGCGGGCCTCGTCCCGGGTCCGGGCCAGGAAGGGCACCTCGTTCAGCGGCCCACCGCGATCGGCGTACACCACCTCGTCGCCGGTCACCACCGGCTCGCCGGCCTCGATCACCGCGGCCAGCAGCGCCGTCCCGTCGTCGTCGGCGGCGGCCGGGGCATCGGTGGCGGCCACCGCGTCGCGGATGCGGCCGGCCGCCCCGACCAGGGCCTCGGGGCCGGCCGGGACCGGCCCCGGCCCCACCACCACCCGCCCGCCCCGCACGTCGGGGCCGAGCTCGGCGGCCCGGGCCGGCGAGACCAGGGCGGCGGGGAGGGACAGGGCCCGCTCGCGGCCGGGGGCGGCCACCGCCGGCAGCGTCCGGGACCCGTCCGGCCCCCGCAGGTCGGCGGTGGCGGGGCGGGCCCGCCCGGTGGGCAGCACCACCACGTCGCCCCGGGCCAGGGCGGGGGCCAGGTGGCCCAGGCCCAGAACGGCGAGGTCGGCCGGCTCGACCACGCCGACCCATGACGGGGCCGACACGCCGGTCAGGCGCCAGGTGGGGCTGATGTCGTAGCGCTGGCCCAGGAAGGGCGGCGCACCCAGATCGATGCGGTCCCCGCCGATCTGGGTGCCCCCGGGCCCGAGACGATCGATGACCGCCACCCGCAGGCCGGTCCGGGCCGCCTCGCCGGCCGCGGCTCGGTGGACGGCGAGGGCCGAGCCCCCGCTCACCACGGCGATGGCCTGATCCGGCCCGGTTCCGGCCCGGCCCACACCCTGGGAGCTGGCCCGGCGGTCGGCCTCGCGGGCCCCGAAGCTGGCGCCCACCACCCCCTCGAAGGCGGCCAGGGTGGTGACCAGGGCCACCGCTGCGGCCACGGGGGCCAGCAGGTGCCGACGCTCGGCCAGGGGCACGACGGCCAGGCGGGCCGTGGGCCCCAGGCGGCGCACCACCGGCTCGACCAGGTCGAGCACCCCGTGGCCCAGCCAGGCCACGGACAGCCCCAGGGGCACGGCGCCCAGGAACAGGAGGATGGAGAGGTCGAACCACGACTCGGCCGTGCCCAGCGTCAGGGCGATGCCCCCGGCCACGCCGGCCGCGGCCAGGCTCCCGACCAGCCGGGCGGCCCGACCGCAGCGGGCCAGCTGCCGCCCCACCAGGGCGGCTCCGGCGGCCAGGGGCACGATGACGGTGGGGGTCAGGACGACCACGACCAGGATCAGGAGCAGCGTGCGCCGCCGGCTCCGGCGGGGTCGGTCGAGGGGCTGGGCGGCGACGGCGGCGACCGGCGCCACCGCCACGGGGACCAGCGCGGCCAGGAGGAGGGCCGTCGCCAGGTCGGGGGGCGTGCCCCGGAGGCGGCCCACGGCGGTGGCGGCCAGGGCGCCGATCAGGCCCGGCCCGGCCACCGACAGGGCGGCGACGGCGGCCTCGAGGGAGCGGGGCCCGCCGTTGAGGTCGAGCACCTGGTGACGGCGGTGCCCCTGGGCCACGGCCCCGGCGGTGGCCGCCGCGGCCACGCCGGCGGCCAGGACCACCCCCAGTGCGGGCTCGACGGTCAGCAGGTGGGGGAGGAGGGCGGCGGCGCCCAGCAGGACGGCCACGGTGACGGCCCGACCGGGGGCGGCCCGCAGGTCGGCCCGGGTGAGGGCCAGGGCCAGGCGGATCACGGCGCGCTCCCGGGGGCGGGGGTGACGGCGTCGACGGCCCGGCCGTCGCGCAGCACCACCACCCGGTCGGCCCAGCTGGCCAGGCGGCTGTCGTGGGTGGCCATCAGCACCGAGGTGCCGGCCGCGGCCAGCTCGGCCAGCAGCTCGACCACGCCCTCGGCGGCGGCGGTGTCGAGAGCGGCGGTGGGCTCGTCGGCCAGCACCAGGCGCCGCTCGCCGACCACGGCCCGGGCCACCGCCACCCGCTGGCGCTCGCCGCCGGAGAGGGTGGTGGGCGAGTGGTCGGCCAGGTGGCCCAGGCCCACCCGGTCCAGGCTGGCCCGGGCGCGGTGGTGGGCCTCGCGCACCGGCCGGCGGTCGAGCAGCAGGGGCAGGGCCACGTTGTCGAGCACGGTCAGGCCGGGCAGCAGGTCGAGGCGCTGGTGGACGATGCCGATGGTCCGGCGGCGGCGCCGGGCCCAGGCCTTCCGGTCGCTGGCGTCGGCCAGGGCGCCGTCCACCTCCACCGTCCCGGCGGTGGGGGCCAGGAGGCCGGAGGCCACCTGGAGCAGGCTGGTCTTGCCCGAGCCCGACGGGCCCATGAGGGCCACCAGCTGGCCGGGGGCCACGGTGAGGGAGACGTCGTCGACCACCCGTCGGGGGAAAGGGTGGGCGGGCCGGTCGGCGGTGACGCCGTGCAGGCGGAGCCGAGGCGTGGGGGTGGTCATCGATCCTCCGAGGGGTCGGGCAGTGGGGCGGGGGTGGGGGGGCGGCTCTCCCGCAGGTGGGCGTGCAGGCGCTCCTCGCACAGGTCGAGCCAGCGCAGCTCGGCCTCGATCCGCACCGCACCGGCGTCGGCGGCCATGCGGGGGAGCAGGTCGGACCCGGCGGCCCGCTGGTCGCGGCGGCGGGCCTGGAGGCGGGCCACCAGCTCGGCCCGCTGCCCGGTCACCAGGTCCAGGGCGGCCCGGGGGTCGGCGGCCGCGCTGAGCAGGATGCGGAGGACCAGCTCGTCGCGGGTGGCGGTGGTGTCGGGGGTGGTGGTCAGCCAGGCCTCGGCCCGGTCCCGGCCGGCGGGGGTCAGGCGGACCCGGCGGCGACGCTCGTCGGTGGGGTCGGTGCCGTCCTCCTCCACGAAGCCGTCCCGGGCCAGCCGGTCGAGCGTCGTGTACACCTGTCCGGTGTTGAGGGTCCACCGGCCGGCGGTGCGGTCGGCGAAGTCGGAGGCCAGCTGGTAGCCGTGCTTGGCGTCCTCCCGCAGGAGGACGAGGAGGCCGTCCGGGACCGACATGCCCGCATCCTGCTCCCTAACTACTGAGTAGTCAATACTCAGTAGTGAAAAGGGGCGGGAGGCGCGCGAGGTTCGGCCAAGATCCCGGGCCCGACCCGAGGGGTCGGGGAGGGGGATTGCTACCATCGTCATAGGAGAAATCCGCCCGACACGCCGCGAACCGGCAGGAGGCATCGCCGCCATGGCCGTCCAGGATCTCGACCTCGGTCGCTACAAGCTCGGCTGGGCCGACGAAGAGGACTACGTGTTCAAGCCCCGCCGGGGCCTGAACGAGGACATCATCCGCGAGATGTCGTGGATGAAGGGCGAGCCCGACTGGATGCTCCAGTACCGCCTGGACAGCTTCCGCCGCTTCCAGCGCCGGCCCATGCCCAACTGGGGCGGCGACATGTCGCAGATCTACTTCGACCAGATCTACTACTACATCAAGCCCACCGAGGGGCAGGTGGACCGGTGGGAGGAGCTGCCGGACGCCATCAAGAACACCTACGAGAAGCTGGGCATCCCCGAGGCCGAGCGCAAGTACCTGGCCGGTGTCACCGCCCAGTACGAGTCCGAGGTCGTCTTCCACCGGAACCGTGAGGATCTGGAGGAGCAGGGGGTCATCTTCTGCGACATGGACACCGCCCTGCGGGAGCACCCGGAGATCGTCAAGCAGTACTTCGGCACCGTCATCCCCAAGAACGACAACAAGTTCGCCAGCCTGAACTCGGCGGTGTGGTCGGGCGGGAGCTTCATCTACGTGCCCCCCGGCGTCGAGGTCTCGATGCCGCTGCAGGCCTACTTCCGCATCAACGCCGAGAACATGGGCCAGTTCGAGCGGACCCTCATCATCGCCGACGAGGGCTCCAAGGTGCACTACATCGAGGGCTGCTCGGCCCCCACCTACACGTCGGACTCGCTGCACTCGGCCGTGGTCGAGATCGTGGTCAAGCCGTCGGCCCGGGTCACCTACACCACCATCCAGAACTGGTCGAACAACGTCTTCAACCTGGTCACCAAGCGGGCCAAGGTCGAGGCCGAGGGCCACATGGAGTGGATCGACGGCAACATCGGCAGCCGCCTGACCATGAAGTACCCGGCGGTGTGGCTGGTGGGCCCCAAGGCCACCGGCGAGGTGCTCTCGGTGGCCTACGCCGGCGCCGGCCAGCACCAGGACACCGGGGCCAAGATGGTCCACGCCGCCCCCGAGACCAGCTCCAAGATCGTGTCCAAGTCCATCTCGTCCCACGGGGGCCGCACCTCGTACCGGGGCCTGGTCCGGGTGGAGGACGACGCCTACGGCTGCAAGAGCCACGTGCAGTGCGACGCCCTCATCCTCGACCCCGAGTCGGTGTCGGACACCTACCCCTACATGGAGGTGGGGGCCCGCGACGCCCGCATCGGCCACGAGGCCACCGTGTCCCGGGTGGCCGACGAGCAGCTCTTCTACCTGATGAGCCGCGGCCTCACCCAGGAGCAGGCCATGGGCATGGTGGTGAACGGCTTCATCGAGCCCGTCACCCGCACCCTGCCCATGGAGTACGCCGTCGAGTGGTCCCGCCTCATCGAGCTCCAGATGGAAGGCAGCGTCGGCTGAGCGAGCGCCAGCGAGCCCAGCCGACCCCCTCAGGGCGGTGGGTGGGGTCGGAGGACGTGGAGGGCTCGGTCGGGTAGGGGGCCCCGCCGGGGGCGGGAACCAGGGGACGCCGGGCGACATCTCACCGGGCATGCGTCGCCTCATCGTCCTCGTCGTCCTGGCCGCCGCCCTGGTGCTGGGGCGACCGCCGTCCCTGGCCGGGGCCTGCTCCTGCGCCGAGTCCACCCCGGCCGAGGAGGTGGCCCGGGCCGAGGTGGTCTTCACCGGCACCGTGGTGGCCTCCCGGCCGGTGCCCGCCGACGACCCCAGCGGCGCCGGCAACCTCGACCACACGGTGGAGGTGGACCGGGTCTACAAGGGCGACGTGGCCGCCGAGGTCATCGTGATGGGGGTGGAGGACACCTCCTCCTGCGGCTACGCCTTCGCCCCCGGCCGCTACCTGGTCTACGGCAGCCAGGAGGACGGGGAGCGGATCAACACGTCGCTGTGCAGCGCCACCACCGCCCTGCCCACCGGCTCGCCGGTGCCGGCCGAGCTGGGGGAGGGCCGGGCCCCCACCCCGCCGCCCCACGACGGGGACGGCGACGAGGGCACGGCGTCCCAGGCGACCCCCACCACGTGGCCGCCCATCGGCGGTCCCGAGGGGGACGTGATCGAGCCCAGCACCTGGGACACCTTCGGGCCGGTGCTGGTCGGGGCGGGCGGGGTCGTGGCCCTCGCCGCCCTCGGCCTCGTGCTCCTGGCCCGCCGCCGGAGCCCGACCTGACGTCCCGGCCCCGGACCGGGCGCCGACCGTCCCCCCGGGCGGCGAGGCGGGCAGAATGGGCCGGTGCCCATGCGCCAGGACTGCAAGTTCTTCGAGTCGCGGACGTACCGGAACGGCGAGACGGTGCGGAAGTGCGACCTCGACCTGGCCCCCGAGGCCCCGTGGCGATGCCCGGCCGACTGCCCCGCCTTCCAGCCCCGGTTGGCCGACGTGAACTGGTCCCACGGGTCGCTGGTCACGCCGGCCACGCCCGACGAGCCGCCGGGCCTGGACGAGCGGGGGGCCGAGATCGCCGCCCTGCTCGACGCGGCCGAGGACATCGTGAACGCCGCCGTGCCCGACGCCGTGGCCGCCGTGCAACGCGACCGGGCCAAGGCCGACCGCAAGGGCCGGGTGCGCCGGTTCCTCCGGCGCGACAAGGGCTGAGGGCGCCAGCGGCCGCGGTCGCCGGGATGGGGGCCGCCGGGCGGCTCCCGGTAGCCTGGGACGTCGGCCACCCTGGCCCCGCACGACCGGAGACCATCCCCTGAGCCCCACCCCCGACGACCTCGCCGCCCTCCCCGGGGACACCGGAGCCCGCGTGGCGGCGGCCGGTCGGGCCGAGGCCCTCGGCCTGCCCACGCCGGAGGCCGAGGAGTGGCGCTACAGCCGGGTCGACGAGCTCGACCTGGACCGCTTCGCCCCGGTGCTGGCCCCGCCGAGCCACGTCCCCGGCCCCCCGCCGGCCCTGCCCGAGGACGAGGGGCCGTGGGCCGCCGAGGTCACCGTGGTCGACGGGTGGGTGGGCGAGGTGGTTGTCCGCGACGACGCCGTCACCGTCGACACCGATGCCGCCCCGGCCGTCGGCACCGTCATGGGCCCGGCCCACGACGCCCTGGCCGAGCTGACCCTGGCCCTGGCCCCGGCCGTGGTCACCATCCGGGTGCGCCGGGGGGCGCAGGTGGCGGCCCCGATCCTGATCCGCACCGTGGCCGCCACCGAGTCGGGCCTGTCGGCCCCCCGCGTCGTGGTCGTGGTCGAGGACGGGGCCTCGGTCTCGCTGGTCGAGCACCAGACCTCGGTGGCCGGCACCGCGCTGGTCCTGCCCCTGGTGGAGCTGGACGTGGCCCCCGGGGCCCGGCTGGCCCACACCAGTGCCCAGGAGCACGGCCCCGCCGTGTGGCAGATGGCCAACCTGGTCGGCCGGGTCGGACAGGAGGGCCACCTGGTGGCCGCCCTGGTGGCCCTGGGCGGCGACTACACCCGGGTCCGCACCGACTGCCGCCTGGAGGGTCGGGGCGCGTCCGGCGACCTGCTGGCCGCCTACTTCGGCGAGGACACCCAGACCCTCGACTTCCGCACCTTCCAGGACCACCGGGCCCCCGACACCACCTCCGACCTCCTGTTCAAGGGGGCGGTGGGGGGCAAGAGCCGGTCCATCTACACCGGGCTCATCACCGTGCGACCCGAGGGCCGGGGCACCAACGCCTACCAGACCAACCGCAACCTGAAGCTGTCGGACGAGGCCTGGGCCGAGTCGGTGCCCAACCTGGAGATCCAGAACAACGACGTGCGCTGCAGCCACGCCTCGACGGTGGGGCCCATCGACGAGGACCAGCGCTTCTACCTGGAGAGCCGGGGCGTGCCCCCCGAGGTGGCCGAGCGGCTGGTGGTGTCGGGCTTCTTCGCCGACGTCCTGGCCCGCATGCCGGCCCCGGCCCCGGTGCTGGCCGTGATCCAGGCCGCCATCGAGGAGCGCCTCGACCGCCAGGTCCAGATCGGGAGCGGGTCGTGAGCGACGGAGCCACCACCACCCGGGCCCGGGTGGCCACGGCCGGCGACGTGCCTGACGGCGGCGCCCTGCGGGTCGTGGCCGAGGGGCACCCCGTCGCCCTGGTCCGCATCGGCGACGACCTCTACGCCATCGGCGACACCTGCTCGCACCAGCGCGTCTCCCTGTCCGAGGGGGAGGTCCTGTGCGCCACCCGGGAGATCGAGTGCTGGAAGCATGGCTCGGCCTTCTCCCTGGTCACCGGGGAGCCGTCGGCCCTCCCGGCCAACCGCCCGGTGCCGGTCTTCCCGGTCACCGTCGACGGCGACGACGTCTACGTGGAGGTCCCCTCATGACCGAGCTGGTGATCGAGGGGCTGCGGGCCAGCGTGGCCGGCACCGAGATCCTCCGAGGGGTCGACCTGACGGTGCGCTCCGGCGAGGTCCACGCCGTGATGGGCCCCAACGGGGCCGGCAAGTCCACCCTGTCCCACGTGCTCATGGGCCGCCCCGGCTACGAGGTCACCGGCGGCTCGGTGACCCTGGACGGGGCCGACCTGCTGGCCCTGCCCACGTGGCAGCGGGTCCAGGCCGGGTTGTTCCTGGTCATGCAGTACCCCACCGAGGTGCCGGGGGTGTCGCTGGTCGACTCGCTGTCGGCCGCCTTCGCGGCGTCGGGTCGCGACGTCGCCGGCATGCGGGCCCGCATGGCCGCCGAGGCCGAGCGCATCGGCTTCGACGATCGCTTCCTGGAGCGCCCCCTCAACGTCGACCTCTCCGGCGGTGAGAAGAAGCGCAACGAGACCATGCAGCTCGGGGTGCTGGCCCCCCGCTTCGCCATCCTGGACGAGCTCGACTCCGGCCTCGACGTCGACGCCCTGCGGGCCTGCTCCCGCCGGGTCGAGGAGGCCACCGAGGACGGCCTGGGCGTCCTGTGCATCACCCACTACACCCGGGTGCTGGCCGAGCTGCGGGCCGACCGGGTCCACATCCTGGTCCGGGGCGAGATCCGCGACAGCGGGGGCCCCGAGCTGGCCGACCGCTTGGAGGCCGAGGGCTACGCGGCCTGGATCCGGCCCGGGGACGAGATGGCCCCCTCGGCCCCCCTGCCCATCGACGTGTTCGGCGACAGCTCCTTCGCCGACCAGCAGCCGGTGGCCGAGGACCCCTTCGGCGCCGGCCCCTTCGGCCTGGACTGAGCCGGCCGTCAGCGCCCTCCCCGGCACCGCCGACGCCGCGGCGCGAGGCTGTCGGGATGAGCGACACGCCCGCAGCCCCCGCCGGGTGGGAGGTCGTGGACGGGAAGCTCCACCGGGAGCTGGCCTTCGCCGACTTCTCCGAGGCCTTCGCCTTCATGGCCCGGGTGGCCCTGGCCGCCGAGAAGGCCGACCACCACCCCGATTGGTCCAACTCCTGGAACCGGGTGGTGATCGACCTGGCCAGCCACGACGCGGGCCGCATCACCGAGCGCGACGTGGCCCTGGCCGAGGCCGTCAACGCCGTGCTGGACGGGTGAGACCGGCCGTGTCGGGCGGCCGGATCAGCCGGTGAAGCGGGCGTCGGCCGCCACCGGGGCGGCCGGCGGGGCGGTGGGGGCGTCGTCGGCCACGTCGGCGGTCAGCTTCGTGCACGGGTCGGTCAGCGACCACAGGTAGGCCATGGCCCCGGAGCGGGAGGCCTCCTCCAGGCGCAGGAAGGTGCCGCCCGGGCCCACCAGCACGTCGAGGTTCCCGAGGGGGTCGCTGGGGGCGGTCACCAGCCGCTCGGGCGCGGTGGTGAGCACGACCTGGTCGGTGCCCCGGACGACGGTGAGCTGGATGGCATCTCCGACCCGTTCGTCGAGCACGAGTGCGTGGGCGGAGTCGCCCAGGTCGGCGACGGCGGCCAGGGGGAGGGAGTAGGTGGTGCTCGGGACGACGGAGTCACCGTCGCCCCCTCCCCCCAGAGCCAGCACGGCGGGCCCATCCAGGACGTCGGTGGAGCCTCCCCCCAGGTCCACCTTCAACAGGCGCCCCGTTCCGTCGTCCACGTGGACCAGTCCCAGGCCCTCGGGCTGGAAGACGATGCCGGCGGCGGCGAGGGTGGTGGTGCCGGGAGCCACGGTGCCGGGGATCAGGTAGGTCCCGGGATCGGTGGCCCCGGCGTCGGTGTACACAGCGAACTCGTCGCGGCCGTCGCCGTCGATGTCCCCGACCCCGTAGGTGGTCGACGTGGTGGCCCCCGGTGCCTCCAGGGTGACGATGCCGTCGCCCCGGACGAGGGTCACGTCGTCGCCGCTGGAGCCGATGACATCGGTCGCACCGTCTCCGTCCGAGTCGATGGGCGGCGTCGCGAGCGCCTGCCGCGTGTCCACCACCGATGCGTCGATGGAGGGCAGCGTCTCCTGGGCGGGATAGGTCTCGGCCACGGCCACGGGGGCGTAGGGCTGGGCGCAGCCGGGGGCGGCCTGGCCCCCGGCGCCGTGGGGCGTGAGACCGTTGGCGCCCGCAGCCAGGGCGGCCACTGCGAGCAGGCGGGCGACGGTGCGACGCTGAGGCATGTCCTGACAGTAGCGGGAGCCCACGGGTTGCGCCGGCGCCGGTGCCAGCCCTCAGACGAGCGGGACCTCCAGGACCTCGCCCGGGCACAGCTGGTGCACGCTGCCCCGGATGCCGACCCACACCGGCACGGCCGGGCCGGGCTCGACCTCGATGCGCAGGGCGTCATGGGACAGCTCGACGCCCAGGGTGCGGTCCCGGTGGACCAGGTCGAAGGCCAGGTGGTGGATCCCGCCCGGCAGGTGGGGATCGAACCACACCTCGTCGCCCCGGAGCTCCAGGCCGCTGTAGCAGCGCTGGAGCAGGTCCAGGCTGCCGGCCATGGCCCCCAGGTGGATGCCCTCGGGGGTGGTGCCCCCCTGGGTGTCGTCGATGTCGGCGGCCAGCGCCTCCCGGAACAGCTCCCACGACTTGGTGGGGTCGACCCGGGCCGTGACCCAGGCGTAGACGATGCGGCTGAGGGTGGAGCCGTGGGCCGTGCGCTCGATGTAGTACTCGACGGTGCGGTCGAGGAGGGCGGTGTCGAACTGGTAGCCCATGGTGGCCAGCTGGGCGCACAGCTCGTCCGGCGTCATCAGGTAGAAGAGCATGAGGACGTCGGCCTGCTTGGCCAGCTTGTACCGGTTGGTCGTGTCGCCCTCGGCCTCCAGGATCAGGTCGAGGCGGCCGATGTTGCCGTAGCGGGCCCGGTAGCCCTCCCAGTCGATCTCCTCCAGCTCGTCCCACCCGGCGAACTGGCTGATGATCCCGTCGTGGAATGGCACGTGCAGGAGCCGGGCCACCTGGTCCCAGTGGTCGGCCTCCTCGGGCGACACGCCGAGCCGCTCCCACAGCTGGATCTCGGCCTGGTGGCCGCTGAAGCCCCGGCGCTGCTCCAGCACCCGTTGCAGCAGCCAGCTCACCAGCACGTTGGTGTAGGCGTTGTCGTCGATGCCGTGGCCCGTGGCCCCGGGGTAGCCGTCGTGGTACTCGTCGGGGCCCATGACGCCCCGGATGTGGTAGCGGCCGTCGGCCGGGTCCAGGCCGGCCAGCCCCGTCCAGAACCGGGCCTGCTCCACCAGGAGCTCGGTGCCGTGCTCCAGCATGAAGCGGTAGTCGCCGCTGACCTGGTGGTACTGCCAGACGTTCCACACCACGGCCAGGCCCACGTGGTGCTGGCGGCGCGAGTTGTCGGGCATCCACCGGCCCGAGCGCGGGTTCCAGAGCTGGCTGGGGGTCTGCTCGGTGCCGTCGCTGCCCGACTGCCACGGGAAGCGGGCCCCGCCCTGGCCCAGCTCGGCGGCCTGGCGCCGGGCCGCCGGGAGGCGCCGGGCCCGGTAGCGGAGCAGGGCCCGGGTGGTGTCGGGGAACCGGAAGTTGAGGAACGGGAAGACGAACAGCTCGTCCCAGAAGATGTGGCCCCGGTAGCCCTCGCCGTGCAGGCCCCGGGCCGTGACGCTGGCGTCGAGGTCCCGCACGTGGGGCGACGCGGTCTGGAGCACGTGGAAGGCGTGGAGCCGGACCGCGGCGATGACCTCCTCGTCGCCCATGCCGTCGTTGACGTCGATCTCGCACCGGTCCCACAGGTGCTTCCAGGCCAGCTCGTGGGCGAACAGCAGCTCGTCGAAGCCGCCCACGCCGACGAGGGCGTCGCGGGCCGAGGCCAGCGGGCGGCCCACCGCCGGGTCGCGGCTGGTGTAGGTGGCCACCACCTTCTCGACGGTGACGGGGCGACCCTGGGTGGCCTCGCAGGACAGGACCCGGCTGACCAGCTCGGGCGTGGCCGAGGTCTCGAACCGCACCTGCACCCGGCCGTCGGCCACCATGTGGGAGCGGGCGGCCAGGGCGGTGCGCACGTGCGACCACGACGTGTCGACCTCCAGCCAGTCGATCCCGGCCTCGGCCCAGCCGATGTCGGCGGCGTGCAGGTGCTGGTTGGCCAGGAGCCGGTCCTCGGCCACGTTGGTGTTGGCCACCCGGCCGTCGAGGGCCGAGCGGACCTCGAGGCGCCCCGACCAGTTCTCCGGGGTGAGGACCTGCTCGATGGCGGCCAGGTGGGGATCGGCCATGGAGACGATGCGCCGCTCGGTGATGGCGGTGACGCGGCCCTGGTCGTCGCGCACCCGCAGGTGCCGGCGGAGGGTGCCCCGGTGGAGGTCGAGGGTCTGGCGCAGCTCCAGCACCTCGCCCACGCCCGGGGCGAACCACGGGCCGGGGCGGCCCTGGGCCGGCGACGCCGGGCCGCACCGGTGGGTGAGGGGCAGCCAGTTGGGCAGGTTGACCAGGCTCTCGTGGTCGATCTTGGCCCCGGCCAGCTCGGTGGTGAGCCGGTTGTAGACGCCGGCCACGTAGGTGCCCGGGTAGTGGGTGCCGTCGGCCACAGCCTCGGGGGCCGCCCCCCGGGTGCCCATGTAGCCGTTGCCCAGGGTGCACAGCGCCTCCCGCCGGCCCTCCACCTCGGGGTGCACCCCCTCGTAGGTGAACTCCCAGCCCGTGCGCGACACCAACCCCGGGTCGTTGACCGCGCTCCCGCCCCCGCCCATCAGCGGATCGTCCGAGGTCGGGAGGGGCGGCGCATCGGTGCATCGTCGCGCGTCACCGACCCCCTCCCCGCCACAAGGGCCTCCGTGGCCCTGGACCGTGGTCCGTCTTCGCCCGCCCGGTCGACCTGCCTCAGGGCAGGACGGTGACCTGGGCCAGGTCGGTGACCACGGCGGTGGCCCCGGCGGCCAGGAGGGCCTCGGGGCTGTCGTGGCGGGCTACGCCGATGACCAGGCCGAAGCCGCCGGCCGCCCCGGCGGCCACACCGGACACCGCGTCCTCGATCACCACCGAGGCCTCCGGCTCCGCGCCCAGGCGACGGGCGGCCTCCAGGAACGTGTCGGGGGCGGGCTTGCCGGCCAGGCCGTGGTCCTCGATGTCGAGGCCGTCGACCGCGGTGTCGAAGCGGTCGCCCAGGCCGGCGGCGGCCAGCACCTCGGCCCGGTTGCGGCTGGCGGAGACCACCGCGGTGGGCACCCCGGCGGCCCGCACCGCGTCGAGCACGGCCACGCTGGTGGGGAAGGTGGCCACCCCGACCTCGGCCAGGGCCGTGTGGAACAGGGCGTTCTTGGTGTTGGCCAGGGCCCAGGCCGTGGTCGTGCCCGGGGGGTCGGTGATGGCGCCCCGGGGCATGGCGATGCCCCGGTCGGCCAGCACCGCCTCCACCCCGTCGATGCGGGCCCGGCCGTCGACCAGGCGCCGGTAGTCGTCGGCCGAGAACGGGGTGTGGGGCCGGTCAGGGGCGAGGGTGGGCAGGGCCCCGTCGAACAGGCGGGCCCACGCCGCCCCGTGGACCGAGGCGGTGTCGGTCAGCACCCCGTCCATGTCGAACAGCACGGCCGCCACCACCCGGGTGTCGATCACCGCGCCGGCGTGGGTGGCGGTCACGCTCGGGCGGCGGCCTCGGTGATGGCCTGGGCCAGGGTGTTCCACGACAGGGTGGCGCACTTGATGCGGACCGGGAACTTCACCACGCCCTGCAGGGCCTCCAGGTCGCCCAGCTTCACGCCCTCGGGGGCCTCGACCACGTCGGGGCCGGTGCCGCCGTCCAGGGTCGACTCGTGGATCGACATCATCGACTTGAAGGCGGTGGTCAGGTCGGCCACCTCGGCCAGGGTCCTGCCCTTCACCGCGGCCGACATCATCGACGCCGAGGACTGGCTGATCGAGCAGCCCTGCCCGGCGATGCGGATGTCGGACACCACCTCCCCGTCGAGGCTGACGAAGACCACGATCTCGTCACCGCACAGCGGGTTGAACCCCTCGGTCCTGGTGGCCGGGGGCACCGGCAGCTCACCCCGGTTCCGGGGGCTGCGGTAGTGGTCGAGGATGATCTCCCGGTAGAGGTCTTCGAGTCCGGGCATGAGCGGTCTCCGGCGAGGTGGATCAGCAGGGGGTGGATCAGGGGGCGAAGAAGTCGGCCGCGGCGGCCAGGGCCTCGGCCAGGGCGTCGACGTCGTCGGTGTCGTTGTAAACGTAGAACGATGCCCGAGCGGTGGCCCCCACGCCCAGCACCTTCATCAGGGGCTTGGCGCAGTGGTGCCCGGGGCGGACGCACACCGCGTGCTCGTCCATCACCTGGGCCAGGTCGTGGGGGTGGACCTCGTCGATGGCCAGGGACAGCACGCCCCCCCGCTGGGCCGGCTCGGAGGGCCCGTGGATGGTGAGGCGGTCGCCGACCCGCTCGGTCAGGGCCCGCAGGGCGTACGCGGTCAGGCTCACCTCGTGGGCCCGCACCGCCTCCATGCCCAGGCCGTCGAGGTAGTCGACGGCGGCGTGGAGCCCGATGGCTTCGATGATGGGCGGGGTGCCGGCCTCGAAGCGGGCCGGGGGCGCGTCGGGGGTGAAGCCCTCCAGGTCGACGGTGAGGATCATCCCGCCCCCGCCCAGGAAGGGGGGCATGGCCTCCAGCAGCTCGGCCCGGGCCCACAGGACCCCGATGCCGGTGGGGCCCACCATCTTGTGGCCGCTGAAGGCCACGAAGTCGGCGCCCATGGCCACCACGTCGGCCGGCAGGTGGGGCACGTACTGGCAGGCGTCCACGCACACCAGGGCCCCAGCGGTGTGGGCGGCGTCGGCGATCTCCCGCACCGGGGTGAGGGTGCCCAGCACGTTGGACATGGCGGTGAGGCCGACCAGCTTGGCCCCGTCCAGCAGGCGGTCCAGGTCGGCCAGGTCGAGGAGGCCGTCGGGCCCCACCGGGATCCACCGGATCTCGAAGCCCTTCTCGGCCTGGAGCTGGAACCAGGGGACGATGTTGGAGTGGTGCTCCAGCTGGGTCAGCACCACCGCGTCGCCGGGGCCCAGGTTGGCCCGGCCCCAGGACCCGGCCACCAGGTTGAGGGCCTCGGTGGCGTTCTTGGTGAAGACGACCTCGTCCGCGCTCGGCGCCCCGATGAACCGGGCCACCGCGGCCCGGGCCGCCTCGTAGCGGCCGGTGGCCCGCTCGGCCAGGGCGTAGACACCGCGGTGGATGTTGGCGTAGTCGGTCTCGGCGAAGGCGGCCATGGCCTCGATGACGGCCCGGGGCTTCTGGGCCGAGGCCGCCGAGTCCAGGAACACCAGGCGCCGGCCGCCGATCTCCTTGTCGAGGATGGGGAAGTCGCGGCGGATGGCGGCCACGTCGAGCACATCGCCCGCCCTGGCCGCCAGCGGCTCGACCGACGGCTCGGCCGCCGCCACCGACACCTCGGTGGCCTCGACGCCAGGCGGGAGCTCGCAGGCCACTTCCGGGTCACCGGCGGCGCCGACGCCGCTCAAAGGACCGCCCCCTGCCAGCGGGCGTAGCCCTCGTGCTCGATCTCGCGGGCCAGCTCAGGTCCGCCGCTCTGGGCGATGCGGCCGTCGACCAGCAGGTGGACGGCGTCGGGCTGCAGCTCGTCGAGCAGGCGCTGGTAGTGGGTGATGCACAGGATCCCGAGCGACGGCCGGTCCTGGCGCACCTCGCGCACGCCGGAGGCCACGGTTCGCAGGGCGTCGATGTCCAGGCCCGAGTCGGTCTCGTCCAGCACGGCCAGCTCCGGCTCCAGGATGGCCATCTGCAGCACCTCGTTGCGCTTCTTCTCGCCGCCCGAGAAGCCGTCGTTGAGGTGGCGGTCGGCGAAGCTGGGATCGATCCCCAGGCGCTCCATCCACTCCATGATCGAGAGCCGCAGCTCCAGCATCGAGAGGTCGATGCCCTTGCGGGCCGAGAGAGCCTGGCGCAGGAAGTTCAGCACCGACACCCCGGGGATGGCCTGGGGGTACTGGAAGGCCAGGAACATGCCCGCCGCGCCCCGCGCCTCGGGGCCCCACTCGGCGACGTCGTCACCCAGGAAGCGGACCGACCCGCCGGTCACCACGTACTCGGGGCTGCCCAGGAGGACGTTGGCCAGGGTGGACTTGCCCGAGCCGTTGGGCCCCATCACCGCGTGCACCTCGCCCACGCCCACGGTGAGGGTCACGCCGGTCAGGATGTCGTCGCCGCCCTCGGCCGGGGCGGCGCAGAGGTCGGTGATCTGGAGGACGGGCGGGGCGCCGTCGGCCGCGGGGTCAGCCATGGCCCCAGGGTAGGTCGTGGCCTCCGATTCGCACTACCCGCGTAGGGGTAATGGGGGCCGGGCCGGGACGCCACGAGGCCGACGCCGCTCGCTCCGGCCGCTGAACCAGGCCTGAAGAGGGCCGGTTGCCGGGCCGGGCGCGCCCTGCCAGGGTTCCGGCCGTGGTCGAGCGGGAGCGGGACGCAGAGCCCTCCTCCGGCTCCCCGGACGCCGGGTCGCTGGCCATGGCGTCCCCCGACCCGTCCGGGGACGTACCCCCGGTGGCCGCCGCCGGCCCCCGCCGCATCGCGTACGAGCCCGGCCTCGACGGGCTGCGCGCCGTCGCCCTCCTGTCGATCTTCGTGGTCCACGCCGACGTGGGCTGGGCGCCCGGCGGGTTCCTGGCCGTCTCCACCTTCTTCACCCTGTCGGGCTTCCTGATCACGGCCCTGCTGGTCACCGAGCACGGCACCGACGGCCGGATCGGGCTGGGCGCCTTCTGGGCCCGACGAGCCCGGCGGTTGCTGCCGGCCTCCCTCTGCACCGCCCTCCTGATCGGGCTGGCCACCTTGGTGCTCGGCGATCCCGTCCAGGTCGACCACCTGGGGGGCGATGTCGTCGGGGCCCTCACCTACGTGGCCAACTGGCGCTTCCTGTTGGCCGAGACCACCTACGCCGGCGAGTTCGCCAGCCAGTCACCGCTCCTGCACTTCTGGTCCCTGGCCATCGAGGAGCAGTTCTACGTGGTGTTCCCGGTGGTGGCGGTGGCGGCGCTGCGCCTGGCCCGGCGGTGGCGTCCCGCGGTCACGGTCGCCCTCGTCGCCGGGGTGGCGCTCTCGTTGGTGGCCGGGATCGTCGGCAGCGCCAGCGGCTCCTCGCCCGATCGCCTCTACTTCCGCACCGACATCCGCGCCGGCGAGCTGCTGGTGGGCGCGCTGGCCGGCCTGTGGTGGGTGCGCCGGGGCCACCTGGCCTCGGCGGGGTGGCATCGGGCCGTGCGCCGGGTCGGGCCGGTGCCCCTGGTGGTCATGGTGGGCCTGATCGCCACCTCCGACTACCACGACTCGTTCTGGTACCGGGGCGGGTTGCTGGCCTACTCGCTGGTCACCGTGGGGGTGGTCCTGGCCGCGGTCGAGCCGTCGGGCCCGGTGCGGGCCGTGCTGAGCTGGAGGCCCCTGGTCGGGATCGGCGTCGTCTCCTACGGCGCCTACCTCGTGCACTGGCCCCTGTTCATGTGGCTGTTCACCGAGACCTCGATCCCGGGCGCGGCCCGGCTGGTGGGGGGCACCGCGGTCAGCCTGGCCGTGGCCGTGGCCTCCTACCGGCTGGTGGAGCTGCCGGTGCGGGAGCGGCGCTTCCTCCCCGCCCCGGCCCTGCTGGGAGTCGGGGCCCTGCTGGCCGTGGCCGCCCTGGTGGTCGGGGCCGTGGCCCCGCGCCTGGCCCTCACCGAGGACACGTCGCTCGACCAGGCCGGCGACGACGTCGCCACCCGCCTGGCCATCACCGCAGCGGCGCCGGGCGAAGCTCCCACCGTCGGCATCTTCGGCGACTCCACCGCCCTGATCACCACCCTCGGGCTGGTCACCTACGACGACGAGGACCCCACCATCCGCATGGCCTCGGGGGCCGCCGACCTCGGGTGCACCATCCTGGCCCCGGCCCGGATCGTGACCGGCGGCGAGGTCGTCGCCTCCAACGACCGCTGCACGGGGTGGCAGGACACGTGGCGGCGGGCCTCCGACACGGGGCGGATGGACGTGGCCCTCATCCAGATCGGACCCGGTGAGGTCAAGGAGATGCAGCCCGAGGGCGCGGCCGGCCTCCAGACCATCGGCCAGCCGGCCCAGGACGACCTGGTGCGCCAGCGCCTGGCCGAGGGCATCGACGCCCTCCTGCGGGCCACGCCGGTGGTGGTCGTGGCCACCAGCCCGTACATCGACCCCGGGCGGGTCAACGGCCGCTCCCCGACCGCCCCCCAGCCCGACGCCGACCCCGCCCGCATGGACCGCCTCAACGAGCTCATCCGCGAGGTGGCGGCCACCTACCCGCAGGTCGCGGTGCTGGACCTGGCCACGTGGATCAACGGCCGGGACGACGACCGCCGCCTGCGGCCCGACGGCGTGCACCTCACCGAGGAGACGGCCCTGGAGCTCAGCCCCCGGTTCGCCGACACCCTGGCCGCCATCGACGCCGTGGCCGGCGGCGCTCCCCGGCCCACCCGGGACGACGGCCTCTTCCCCGTCCTCCAGTGGGCCGCGGCCTGATCAACCCGGACGGGTCTGTCACCAGCCCCGGTCGGCCCACGTCCTCCGACCCCGCCCGCCGCCCTGATCGTCGGCCGCGCCGGCCGTCCTGGCTGGAGTGGGCCGAACGAGCCGCCCGTCACCAGCCCCGGTCGGCCCACTCCTGGAGGTGGGGGCGCTCGGTGCCGATGGTGGTGGTGTCGCCGTGGCCGGGCAGGACCAGGGTGTCGGCCGGGAGGGTGAACAGCCGGTCCTCGAGGGAGCGGAGGATGGTCGGGAAGTCGCCGCCCTCGAAGGTGGTGTTGCCGGCGCCGCCGGGGAACAGGGTGTCACCGCTGAAGAGCAGGGGCGTGCCCTCGACGGTGAAGCACACCGAGCCGGGGGTGTGGCCCGGGGTGTGGAGGGCGTGGAGGCGCAGGCGGCCGACCTCGATCACGTCCTCGTCGTCGATGGTCGAGTCGTAGCTGGGCAGCATCCCGGCGTCGGCCGCGGTGACGGCCACGTCGTAGCCGGCGTCGCGGAGCTGGGGCACGGCCTGGATGTGGTCCCAGTGGCCGTGGGTCTCCAGCACCCGGCGCACGCCCAGGGCCCGGCACAGCTCCAGCAGCCGGTCGTGCTCGTTGGCCGCGTCGAGGAGGACGGCGTCGCCGGTCTCGGTGCAGCGGGCCACGTACACGTTGTTGTCCATGGGGCCGACCACCACCTTGTGGACCTCGATGCCGGTGGCCGACCAGATGAGGGTGTCGGGGGGCGACGGTGCGGGCGTGGGTCCCATGGGGCCAGTCTGCCAACCGGGGGGCCCGGCGGGCGGGGGCGGGCCGGCCGGGTAGCTTGCGTCGCCGATGACCGCCACGACCGACTGGAACCCGGTGCTCAAGGCCGAGCTGGCCAAGCCGTACTTCGCCCAGCTGCGGACCTTCGTGGACCAGGAGCGCCGCCGGCACCCGGTGTTCCCGCCGGCCGAGGACGTGTTCGCCGCCCTCCACCTCACGCCCTACTCGGAGGTGAAGGTGCTGATCCTGGGCCAGGACCCGTACCACGGGCCGGGCCAGGCCCACGGCCTGTGCTTCTCGGTGCAGCCCGGGGTCGCCATCCCGCCCTCGCTGGCCAACATCTACGCCGAGCTGGAGTCCGACCTGGGCATCCCCGCCCCCGACCACGGCAACCTCGAGGCCTGGGCCCGCCAGGGGGTGCTGCTCCTCAACGCCACGCTCACGGTGCGGGCCCGCCAGGCCGCGTCGCACCAGGGCAAGGGCTGGGAGACCTTCACCGACGAGGTCATCAGGGCGGTGGCGGCCAAGGAGGAACGGGTGGTGTTCGTCCTGTGGGGCTCGTCGGCCCGCCGGAAGAAGGCGCTGGTCGACGCGTCCCGCCACGTGGTCATCGAGTCGCCCCACCCCTCGCCGCTCTCGGCTCACCGAGGCTTCCTCGGCAGCCGCCCCTTCAGCCGGGCCAACCGGGCCCTGGAGGAGGCGGGCCGGGGACCGGTCGACTGGCGCATCCCGCCCCGGGCCGAGCGGCCCGGCTGAGCCGGCACGGCACCCCGGCGGGCATCAGTCCGGGGGGCGGTCGGGCCGCACGAGGACAGGGTCGTCGTCGGTCGGGGTCATCAGCGTCTCTGGCGCACCCTTCCAGGGGGCCGAGCGACCCGAAGTGTGAACGCCGTTGCCGGTGACGCCGTTCAGGTGCTGACCACCTCGAAGCCCAGGGCCAGCGCCACCGGGATCTGGCGGGCGTCGAAGGTGACGAAGCGGACCGGCGGGGGCAGGCGGTCGGCGGCGGCCAGGTGGAGGGCGTCGACGGTGCGCAGGGGCTGGGACCGGGCCAGCTCGGCCGCCCGGTCGAGGCAGGCGGCGTCCACCGGCACCACGTGGATGCGCTCCCAGTCGTCGCGCAGGGCCCGGCGCAGCCGGTCGCGGTCGACCGGGCTCTCGGTGACCCGGTCGACCAGGGGCAGGGCCTCGGCCAGGGCCAGGGCCGAGGCGCACCACGACGGGTCGTCGGCCATGGCCCCCACCACCACCTCGCGGTGGGGCCCGGTGAGGAAGCGGCCCAGCAGGGCGGTGGTGTCGAGGGCCAGGGTCACACGTCCTCCGACCCCGCCCGCCGCCCTGAAGGTGTCGGCTGCGCCGACGCTGTCATGAGCGGACCTCGTCGACCAGTCGGTCCAGGCGGGCCCCGGGCCACGGGTCGATGCGAACGTCGGGCGGGAGGCGATCGCCCCGGCGGGCCGGCACCACCAGGCCCCGGGCGGCCAGGTCCTCGATGGTGGGGACGTCGCCCCCCGGGTCGAGGGGGCCGAGCTGGGCCACAGGCCGCCCGGCCACGGTCACCACGATGCGCTCGCCGCCCTCGGCCCGGCGCAGGTACGCCGCCACCTGGGCCCGGAAGTGCCGCATGGGCACCGACTCGGCCACATCGCCACCCTAGTGGTGGACACGTGTGGACACAGCGGGGGCTGGCGGGCGCCGCTCAGGCCGGCCACGCTGCGGCCATGAACTTCGCCTTCAGTGACGAGCAGGAGGAGCTGCGCAAGGTCGTGCGCCAGTTCCTGGAGAACAAGTCGCCCGAGACCGCGGTCCGGGAGCAGATGGAGACCGAGGCCGGCTACGACGAGAAGGTCTGGTCCCAGATGGCCGAGCAGCTCGGCCTCCAGGGCCTGGCCATCCCCGAGCAGTACGGCGGCTCCGGCTTCGGCTACATCGAGCTGGTCGTGATCCTGGAGGAGATGGGCCGCTCCCTGCTCTGCGCCCCCTACTTCTCCACCGTGGCCCTGGCCGCCAACACGCTGCTGCACTCCGGCGACGAGGACGCCAAGGGGGCCCACCTGCCCGGCATCGCCTCCGGCGAGACCATCGCCACCGTCGCCTTCACCGAGGCCAACGGCAAGTGGGACGCCTCGGGCATCACCACCACCGCCACCCGGGACGGCGACGGCTTCACCCTCTCCGGCGAGAAGATGTACGTCCTCGACGGCCACACCGCCGGCCTGGTCATCGTGGCCGCCCGCACCGACGCCGGGATCAGCCTGTTCACGGTGGCCGGTGACGCCGCCGGGCTCACCCGTGAGGCCCTGCCCACCATGGACCAGACCCGCAAGCAGGCCCGCCTCACCTTCGACGGCACGCCGGCCGCCCTGCTGGGCACCGACGGCGAGGGCTGGACGGTGCTGGAGCGGGTGCTGGACCTGGCCGCCGTGGCCCTGGCCGCCGAGCAGGTCGGCGGGGCCCAGTACGTGCTGGAGATGGCCGTGCAGTACGCCAAGGACCGGGTCCAGTTCGGCCGGCCCATCGGCTCGTTCCAGGCCATCAAGCACAAGTGCGCCGACATGCTGCTGGAGGTCGAGTCGGCCAAGTCGGCCGCCTACTACGCCGGATGGTGCGCCTCGGAGCTGAACGACGAGCTGCCCTCGGTGGCCAGCCTGGCCAAGGCCTACTGCTCGGAGGCCTACTTCCACGCCGCGGCCGAGAACATCCAGATCCACGGCGGCATCGGCTTCACCTGGGAGCACCCGGCCCACCTCTACTTCAAGCGGGCCAAGTCCTCCGAGCTCCTGCTGGGCGATCCCACGTACCACCGGGAGCTGCTCGCCCAACGCATCGGGATCTGACCGACCTCTCGTAGGCTCGGCCCCGGTGGGGGTCGTGTGGGCACTCGTGGCGGTGGCCGTGGTGCTGCTCATCGCCGCCGTCGTCGTCGGGCGGGAGACCGACCGCCTGTCCGGGGCCCCGCCGCGGCCGGTGTTCGACCTCGACGAGGCCGTGACGTGGGTGGCCCGGCACCTGCCGTTCGAGGTGTCGGCCGTGCTCAGCCACGACGACGTGCGGCAGATCCTCCGCTGGAACCTCGACTACTTCCGCTCGAAGGGCGTGACCGGCAACGGGTCGAGCGCGAGTGCCCCCGCCAACGACGTGGTGGTCGGCGGTGGCGAGACCGTCGACAACGTCCTGACCCGGGCCCGCTCCGCCGGGCTCGAGTACACCGCCCCCCAGGTGCACGCCGTCCTCGACGCCCAGATGGCGTACTTCGAGGCCATCGGCGCGCTCGGCCCGGCGCCGCCCCGCGACGAGCCGCCGACCGCTTGAGCGAGCGCCCTTGGGCGCGAGCTCCAGACAGCACAGCGGGTTGTCGAGGCAGCGGAGCTGCCGAGACGAAACGGTTGGCCTGGGGCAGGGACGGACCTGACGCAGGGACCTAAGGGGTTCACCCCGGGCGGGGCACGGGCGATACGCTGACGCCACCAGAGAAAGGAGGTGGTCCAGCTGAGCGAACCAAGTAGGACCCTGGAGGTGGTTGGCCGCTAGGCGGCCGCTGGACCACCCGGCGAATCCTCGCCAACCACCCCCGAGCGGGAACGCGGCCAGGCCCCGGTCCTCCTGGCGAACACGCGTGCTCGGGTCGAACCAGTGATCGACGGAGAGGGGCGCCTTCGGGCGCCCCTCTCTGCGCGATGATCCACCGTGAGCCGGATTACCGGCGATAATCCGCCGGTGCCGTCACGACCCGCCCGCGCCGCCGAGCACCGCTGGTTCGGCGACAAGCGCTCGCAGGTCGTCCACGACCTCGACCACACGGTCGACGCCTGCGCCATCGACGATCTGCTGCAGGCCGAGACGTTCCTCGTCTTCGCGCCCGACACGCTCGTCGAGGCCCGGAACCGCTGCTACCACGCGTGCCGCCACTGCGCCACCGACGGCGAGGGCGACGCCGCGTAGCCGCAGGTCGGACGGCCGGTCCGAGAAGTCGCCATCGTCCCGGTTCGTCGTCCCGGTACCCTGCGCGGTCGTGGGGGAGGGGTTCGAAGGCTTCGAGTCGGCCGGGCTGCGCCTGTACGCCCACCTGGCCCGTCCGACCCCGGGCCGGGAGGCGCCCGGCCGCCCCGGCCTCGTCGTGTGCCACGGGTTCCCGTCGAGCGCGGCGATGGCCCGCGCCGGTGTGGAGACCTACCCGGCGCTGGCCGACCGCCTCGCCGCCGAGGCGGGCTGGACGGTCATGACCTTCAGCTTCCGGGGCATCGGCCGCTCCGAGGGCGACTTCTCGCTGTGCGGCTGGCAGGACGACCTGCGGGCGGCGGTCGACCACATGATCGACGAGGTCGACGTCGAGGGCGTGTGGCTGGCGGGCGCGTCGACGGGCGGGTCGCTGGCCATCTGCGTGGCCGGTGACGACCCCCGGGTGCGGGGGGTGGCGACGCTCTCGGCCCGGGCCGACTTCGCCGACTGGGCGGCCCAGCCCCGGCGGTTCCTCCAGCACGCCCGCGAGGTCGGCGTGATCCAGGACCCGGCCTTCCCCGAGGACTTCGAGGAGTGGGCGCTCGAGCTCAAGTCGGTGCGGCCCCTCGCCGCCGTGGCGGCGCTGGCACCCCGCCCCCTCCTGCTCGTGCAGGGCGCCGAGGACGACGTCGTGCCCGTGGTCGACGCCCGGGCCCTGGCCGACGGCCACGGCGCCGCCGACCTGCGCGTGCTCTCGGGCGCCGGCCACGCCCTGCGACACGACCCCCGGGCGGTGGCCCTCCTGCTCGGGTGGCTCGAGCGCCAGGCCGGCACCTGACCCTGCCCCCGACGTCTGTGTGCGCTGAGGCACGCCGGCGGTAGCTGGGCGCACACAGACGATGGACAGCCGCCTGGCCCGGCGCCTCGGAGTGGGCGATGCGGTGGTGGTGGGGCTGGCGTCGATGCTCGGGGCCGGCGTGTTCACCGCCTTCGGACCGGCCGCTCGGGCCGCCGGTGCGGGGGTGGTCCCGGCCCTGGCCCTGGCCGGTCTGGTGGCGTGGTGCAACGCCACGTCGTCCGCCGCCCTCGCCGCTGTCCACCCCGAGTCCGGCGGCACCTACGTGTACGCCCGGCGCCGGCTCGGCGTCCCCTGGGGGGTGCTGGCGGGCGGCGCCTTCATCGCCGGGAAGGTGGCCAGCTGCGCGGCCATGGCCCTCACCGCCGGCGCCTACGCCGCCCCCGACGCGGCCCGGCCGGTCGCCCTGGCGGTGGTGCTGGTCCTCACCGTCGTGAACCTGGCCGGCGTCACCCGCACGGTGCGGGTGACCCGCGTCCTGCTCGCCGTGGTCCTCGCCGTGCTCGCCGGCGTGGTGGTCGCCTGCCTGGCCGGTGGCGAGGCCGGCGCCACCCGGCTCGATGCCGGACTCGGCGACGGCGGCGCCCTCGGCCTGCTCGAGGCGGCGGGGATCCTGTTCTTCGCCTTCGCCGGCTACGCCCGGGTGGCGACGCTGGGCGAGGAGGTGGTGGACCCCGCCCGCACGATCCCTCGGGCCGTGCCCCTCGCCCTCGGCATCGCCCTCGCCGTCTACGCCGTCGTGCTGATGGCCACGTTGGCCGTGCTCGGGCCGACCGGCCTGGCCGCCACCGACGCCCCCCTGGCCGCCGCCGTTGACGCCGGCCGGTTCGACGAGCTCGTGCCCGTGGTCCGGGCCGGCGCCGTCGTCGCCTCCCTGGGCGTGCTCGTCGCCCTGCTCGCCGGCGTGGCCCGCACGACCTTCGCCATGGCCGCCGACGGCGTGCTGCCCCGGCGCCTCGCCGCTGTGCGGGACCGCACCGCCGTGCCCGCCGCCGCGGTCGTGGTGGTGGGCGCCGCCGTTGCCATCCTCGTGGCGGTGGCCGACCTGCAGGGCGCGCTGCGGGCGAGCTCGGCCCTCGTGCTCCTCTACTACGCGCTGACCAACGCGTCGGCACTGCGCCTGCGACCGGCGGAGCGCCGGTGGCCGCGAGGGTGGGCCGTCCTCGGCCTGGCCGGTTGCGCCGCCCTTTCCGTCAGCCTGGTGGTGGGAGCCGGCTGACGGCGTCGTCGATCGCACGGCGCAGGGCCCGTGCGGCGTCCTCCGGGTCCGACGCCTCGGTGAGCCAGCGCACCACCACGAACCGGCGGGCCCCGGCCTCGACGAGCGGGCCCACCGACGACGGCGTCGCGCCGCCGGTCACGAACCATGGCACCTTCGCCGCACCGGCGGCGTAGCCGACGTACCCCGGCCCCGTTCCCGGCCGACCGGGCTTGGTGGGCGTGGCCACCACCGGCCCCACGGAGACGTAGTCGACCGGCTCGCCGGCGGCCTCGTCGAGCTCACCCGGCGCGTGGGTCGACAGGCCGACGATGGCGCCCTCGCCCAGGAGCCGCCGGGCCAGCGCCGGTGGGGCGTCGTCCTGGCCCACGTGCACGCCGTCGGCCCCCACCTCCAGCGCGAGGTCGGGCCGGTCGTTGAGGACGAAGGGCACGCCGAGCCCCCGGCACACCCGCAGCGCCCGCCGGGCGGCGGCCAGGACCCCCCGGGCCTCGAGCTCCTTGTCCCGGAGCTGCACCAGGTCGACGCCGCCGCGGATGCAGGCGGCCAGGAACGGCTCGAGGTCCGGACGGTCGGGCGTGCACAGGTACAGGCGCCGCTCGTCGACCCCGGGAAAGCTCATCCTCCTGCCACGGCCCGCACCAGCTCGAGCCGGTCGCCGTCGGCCAGCACGGTGCGGTCGAGCAGCCGGCGCTCGACCGGCTCGCCGTTGCGCTCGACCAGCACCCACTTGCCGCCGAGCTGCAGCGAGGTCAGCAGGTCGGTGACGGTGGCGCCCTCGGGCAGCTCCACCGGGCGCCCGTTGCTCACCACCGTGATCACTATTCGGCCTTGCCCTTGCCCGCCGCCTTGCGCTCGCGCTTGAACGCCCGCACCTCCTCCAGGGCCTCCGGCGACACGGCGTCGGCCACCGAACGCCGGCGCTCGTCCGAGAACGGCACCGCCGCCTCCTCCCACCCGGCCGGCTGCACGCCGAGCCGC
>DASQKY010000053.1 GCA_035630295.1 Acidimicrobiales bacterium
TTCGGCCGCATCGGGCGGAACTTCTACCGCGCCGCCAAGCAGCGGGGCGCCGACATCGACTTCGTGGCGGCCAACGACCTCGGCTCCAAGGAGCTCATGGCGCACCTCCTGCGCTACGACTCGATCCTCGGCACCTGGGACTCGCAGGTGCGGGCCACCGACAGCGGCATCGAGGTCGACGGCGACGAGCTGCAGATCCTCGCCGAGCGCGATCCGAAGGCGCTGCCGTGGGGCGACCTCGGGGTCGACATGGTCATCGAGAGCACCGGGTTCTTCTCCAGCAGGGAGCAGGCCGCGATGCACATCGACGCCGGTGCCCCCTTCGTCATCGTCTCGGCCCCGTCCGCGGGCGCCGACGCCACCTTCGTGGTCGGGGTCAACGACGACACGTTCGACCCTGAGCAGCACAAGGTCGTGTCCAACGCCTCGTGCACCACCAACTGCTTCGTGCCGATGATCAAGGTGCTCGACGACGCCTTCGGCGTCGAGAACGGCCTCATGACCACGGTGCACGCCTACACCGGCACCCAGTCGCTGGTCGACGGCCCGTCGAAGGACCTTCGCGAGGCCCGGGCCGCACCCGTGGAGGCGGGCACGATGTTGACGGCGGAGGCGCGGGCCCGGCGCAGGTCCTTGTGGGCGAGGTCGAGGAGGTTCTGGTCGTTCGTGTAGGCGTGGACGGTCGTCATGAGGCCCTTCTCCACGCCGAAGGCGTCGTCGAGGACCTTGACCATGGGCACGAAGCAGTTGGTGGTGCACGAGGCGTTCGACACCACGATGTGGTTCTCGGCGTCGAAGGTGTCGTCGTTGACGCCCACCACGAAGGTGGCATCGGCGCCGGTGGCCGGGGCCGAGACGATGACCCGGGGGGCGCCGGCCTCGACGTGGGCCGCGGCCTTGTCGCGGCTGGTGAAGAAGCCGGTGGACTCGATCACCACGTCGACGCCGAGGTCGCCCCAGGGCAGCTGGCCCGGGTCGCGCTCGGCCAGGATCCGCACCAGGTCGCCGTCGACCTCGATGCCCCCGTCCACGACCTTCACCTCGCCGGGGTAGCGCCCGGCGATCGAGTCGTTGGCCAGCAGGTGGGCCATGGTGTCGACCGACCCGAGGTCGTTGGCCGCCACGAAGTCGATGTCGGCGCCGGAGGCCTTCACCGCCCGGAAGAAGTTGCGGCCGATGCGGCCGAACCCGTTGATGCCGACGCGGATGCTCATGGTGGTGCGGGCCCTTTCCTGGGGGTCGAGGAGGGGGATCCGGCGGCGCGCCCGCCGGCCCCGAGGGGTCCCGGCGACCGTAGCCGAGGGGGCCCGGCCCGCCCTCGCCCGGACCGCCCTCCCCCGGGCGGGTCAGGCCCGGGGCCGGGCCAGGTCGCGCAGGGCCTCGCCCAGGCGGACCGGGTCGTGCACGGGCCGGTCCTCGACGCCGAGGGGGCGCACCACGACCTCCGGCCCGGCCCCGGGGGCGAAGCGGGGGTCGGCCAGCACCACGTCGACCGGCACCCCGTGCTCGCGGGCCAGGCGGACGTGGTCGTCGGGGCCCAGCTCCTCGGTCTCGCCCATCTGGGGCCCGAGGTTGACCACCAGCACCCGCTGGGCCGGGGTGGCGCGCAGGGCGGCGGCCACCCCCGGCACCACGGCGGCGGCCAGGACGCTGGTGAACAGGGACCCGGGGCCCAGCACCACCAGGTCGGCATCGGCCAGGGCCTCGGCCACGGTGGGCGGCGTGGGCGGGTCGGCCGGGCGGACGCCCACCCGGCGCAGCCCGGCCGTGCCCTGCACCCGCACCTGGCCCGAGATCGACGCCGGACCGTGGCCGCCGCCGTCACCGTGGCCGCCTTCGTCCAGCTCGCCGGTGAGGGTGACCGGCACGGTGGCCGCGGGCAGGACCCGGCCCCGGGCGCCGACCAGGCGGCCCACCTCGTCCAGGGCCTCCTCGATGGTGCTCCCCTCCCCCACCAGCCCGGCGATCAGCAGGTTGCCCAGGGCGTGCTCCTTCAGGTCGCCGTCCGGGAAGCGGTACTCCAGCGCCCGGCCCAGCACCGAGGCCGGATCGGCCAGGGCCCCCAGGCACCGGCGCAGGTCCCCGGGGGGCAGGACCCCCAGCTCGTGGCGGAGGCGCCCGCTGGAGCCCCCGTCGTCGGCCACCGACACCACCGCGGTGACGGCACCGGCCCAGGGCACCACGGCCCGCAGGGTGGCGGCCAGGCCGTGGCCGCCCCCCACGCACACCACCGACGGCCCGGCCGTCACTTGTCCACGTCCCGGTGGCTGACGGTGGGCTCCACCCCGGTGGCCCGGAGGCGGGCGGCGATCTCCTCGGCCACGGCCACCGACCGGTGGTGCCCGCCCGTGCACCCGAAGGCGATGCTCAGGTAGGCCTTGCCCTCGGCCTCGTACTCGGGCAGGAGCAGCGTGAGCATCTCGGTCACGTGGTCCAGGAAGGTGCCGGCCAGCGGGTGGTCCAGGGCGTGGGCCCGGACCTCGGGGTCGCGGCCGGTGCGGGGCCGCAGGGCGTCGACCCAGTGCGGGTTGGGCAGGAAGCGGCAGTCGAACACCAGGTCGGCGTCGGCCGGCAGGCCGTGCTTGTAGCCGAAGCTGGTCACCGACACGGTCATGCCGCCCGGGAGGCCGGCCCCCACCAGCTCCTCGATCCGGTGGCGCAGGTCGTGCACCGACAGCTCGGTGGTGTCGATGACCAGGTCGGCGTGCATCCGCAGCCCGTCGGCCAGGCGCCGCTCCCGCTCGATGGACGACGCCAGGGAGTCACCCCCCACCGGGTGGCGGCGCTTGGTGCTCTCGTACCGGCGGACCAGGACGTCGGTGGAGGCATCGAGGAACACCACCCGCACCGTGCCCTCCCCCGCGGCCCGCAGCGGGCCGAGGAAGGCCGACGGGTCCTCGAACAGGGCGCCGGGCCCGATGGCCAGGGCCACCTGGTCGATGGTCGAGCCGGGGGCGCTGGCCAGCTCCACCACCTTGCCCATCAGCGACGTGGGCAGGTTGTCGATCACGAACCAGCCCCGGTCCTCCAGCACGCCGGCGACGGTGGAGCGACCCGCTCCCGACATCCCGGTGATCACGACGAAGTCGGTCACGACGGCCGAGTGTACGGCCGGGCCCGCCGGGCGCCGGCCGGTCAGGGGCGCGGCGAGCGCCGGCGGCGGGCCCCGGCCAGCGACGAGGCCAGGCACACCGCCCCGTAGGTGAGCACCGTGCCCCACACCAGCGGGTCGGTGGGGCGGTCCAGGTAGCGGACGTAGCCGGCCCCGGCGGCCACCGCCCCCACCGCGGTCAGGACGGCCTGGCGGCGGGGCGAGTGGGAGGCCGGGTCGAGGTTGTCGGCCACGAAGTCGAGCACCGCGGGCAGGGGCAGCAGCGGGATCAGCCACTCGTCCAGGGACCGGGGCCACCAGGGCCCGAAGGCGCCCCACAGCAGGGCCACGGCGACGGCCACCGGGTACATGACCAGGCACCGCCGGCACACGTGGCGCCCGGCCACCACCGCGCACCGGTCGTAGCCGTCGGGCCAGTGGTGGCTCAGCCACATGGGCGTGTCGGCCACCGGGCCCTCGGCGGCCAGGGGCACGTACGGGGTGGCCGGGTCCAGGGGATCGGGCGCGTCGCCCCGCTCCTCGTCGGGCCCGGTCACAGCGGGGCCAGGCCGGCGACCTTCTCGGCCACCAGCACCAGCAGGCGGGGGTAGTCGCCCCCCTGCGGGTACTCGGGCGAGCGGGCCAGGAACCCGGGCGGCGGCGACGGCTCGTCCATGTGCCGCAGGAGCAGGCCGCAGGCGGCCAGGGCGTTGACGTAGCGACTCAGGGGCCGGTGCACGAAGGGGATGCGGATGCCGGGCTCGACCTCCTCCAGGGTCAGGTCCTCGCGCAGGTAGGGGCCGATGCGCCAGTACTGCTCCGGCGGGTCGAGGACGTGGTCGTCGATCCACCCGCTGTTGGGCGTCTGCAGCAGGGGGTGGTTCAGGAAGAAGGCGAAGCGCCCGCCGGGCCGCAGCACCCGGGCCACCTCGGCCAGGGCCTCGTCCACCGCCACCACGTGCTCGAACACCAGGCAGGCCACCACCGCGTCGAAGGCCCCGGAGGCGAAGGGCAGGGCGTGGGCCCCGCCCTGGACGTAGGCCGGGCCGCCGCCCCGGCGCACCGCCTCGGTGAGCTGGTTCACGGTGGGGTCGAGGCCGACCACGGTGGCCGCCCCCCGGGCCACGGCCTGGCGGGCCACCTGCCCCTCGCCGGTGCCCACGTCCAGCACCCGGTCGGCCCCGTCCAGCCACTGGGCGGCCAGGGGCATGATCTGCTCGACGTACTCCTCGTCGGCCCCCTCGGTGAAGCCCTCCTGCCACCAGCGGGCCTGGTCCTCCCACAGCCCCTCGGGCATGGGGGGCAGCTCTCGGTGGGAGGGGGCGCTCACGGGCGGCGACGCTACCCGCCGCCCACGGCCGGCCCAGCCCTGGCGGCGGGGAACCGGGGCGCTCGGGTCAGGGGGTGTGGAGCTTGGCGTGGACCGCTTCGGCCACCGCGTCGGGCAGCCAGGGCAGGGCCCTCAGCTCGTCCAGGGAGGCGGCCTGCACGGCCCGCACGCCCCCCAGCTCCTTGGCCAGGCGCTTGCGCCGGGTCTCGCCCAGCCCGGGGATGCCGTCCAGCACGGAGGTGGTCATGCGCTTGCCCCGCAGCTCTCGGTGGAAGGCGATGGCGAAGCGGTGCGACTCGTCCCGGATGCGCTGCAGCAGGTACAGGGCCTCGGACTGGCGGGGCAGGCGCACGGCGTCGGCCTGGCCGGGCAGGAACACCTCCTCCAGCCGCTTGGCCAGCGACGCCACCGGGATCTCCTCGTCCAGGCCCAGGTCCTGGAGGACCCGCACGGCCACGCCCAGCTGGCCCTTGCCCCCGTCCACCAGCAGGAGCTGAGGCGGGTAGGAGAACCGGCCCTCCCGCTCGGCCACCGGCTTCCGGCGCTCGGCCAGGTAGGCGGTGAGGCGGCGGGTCAGCACCTCCTCCATGGCCGCGAAGTCGTCGTTGCCGGGGACGCCCTTGATCTTGAACCGCCGGTACTCGGACTTCTTGGGCAGGGCGTCCTCCACCACCACCATGGAGCCCACGTAGTCGGTGCCCTGCAGGTGGCTCATGTCGTAGCACTCGATGCGCAGGGGCGAGATGGGCAGCTCCAGCGCCTCCTGCAGCTCGTTGAGGGCCCGGGCCCGGCTGTTGTGGTCGCTGGCCCGCTTGAGCCGGTGGCGGACCAGCTCCTCGGTGGCGTTGCGGGTCACGGTCTCGGCCAGGGCCCGCTTGTCGCCCCGCTGGGGGACCCGGATGGCCACCCGGGTGCCCCGCTGGGCCTGCAGGAAGTCCTCGTAGAGGGCCAGGTCGTCGGGGTCCTCGGGCACCAGCACGGTGCGGGGGACGCCCAGCGGCGGCGGCTCCTGGTACAGCTCGCCCAGCACCCGGCCGATGAGCTCCCCGGGCGCCAGGTCCTCGACCTTGTCGACCACGAAGCCCTTGCGGCCCAGCACCCGCCCCTTGCGCACGAAGAAGACCTGCACCGCGGCCTCCAGCTCGTCCTCGGCCAGGCCGATCACGTCCAGGTCCTCGCCCTGGTCGACCACCATCTGCTGGCGCTCGATGGCCTTGCGCACCGCCACCAGCCGGTCCCGCAGCCGGGCCGCCCGCTCGAACTCCAGCTCGTCGGCGGCCTCGCCCATCTCCCGCTCCAGGCGGCGCACGATCGGCTCGGTGTCGCCCTCCAGGAACCGGAGGAGGTCGGCCACGTAGCTGTCGTAGTCCTCCCGGCTGACCTCCCCCACGCACGGCCCCGAGCACTTCTCGATGTGGAACAGCAGGCACGGCTTGCCCAGCTTGCGGTGCCGCTCCAGCTTGTTGTCCGAGCAGGTCCGGAGGGGGAACGTCCGCACCAGCAGGTCCAGCGTGTCGCGGATGGCGTAGGCGTGGGCGAAGGGCCCGAAGTACCGCACCCCCTTGCGCCGCTTGCCCCGCATGACCGTGGGCCGGGGCCACTCGTCGGACACGGTGACGGCCAGGAACGGGTAGCTCTTGTCGTCGACCAGCCGTATGTTGAACCGGGGCCGGTGCTGCTTGATGAGCGAGTACTCCAGCATGAAGGCCTCGACGTCGTTGCGGACCTGGATCCACTCGACGGTCTCGGCCGAGGCCACCATCTGGGCCGTGCGGGGGTGCATGCCCTTGGGGTTCTGGAAGTAGTTCGACAGGCGGGACCGCAGCGACTTGGCCTTGCCCACGTAGATGACCCGCCCGGCGGCGTCCTTGAACTGGTAGCTACCCGGCGCGTCGGGGATGGTGCCGGCCGGCGGACGTTGGACCACGCCCCATCTCTACCGGAGCGGGCGCGCCATCGTGCAGGCGGGCGCCGGGGGCCAGGAGCCAGCCGCAGGCCAGGCAGCCCGACAGGAGGCCCAGGTAGTTGGGCTGGAACGTGCGGGCCGGGACCAGCAGGCCCAGCAGCACCAGGGCCGAGGCCACCGGGAGCACGGCCGGGTGCGCCACCCGGCGGGCCAGGGCCACCGCCCCGGCCAGGCCGGCGGCGGCCAGGGCCACGGTGACCACCGGCCCCAGGGGGCTCTCCATCAGGTCGGGCGCCCGGTAGCCCAGGCCCAGGCCCGAGGCCGGGAACGGGGTGCCGGTGGTGCCGGTCCAGAACCGCAGGGTGTCGGTGACCAGGTCGCCGGGAGACCAGGCCAGGAAGGGCAGGGTGGTGGCGGCCAGCAGCGCCGGCGCCGTCCCCCAGGGCCGCAGCCCGGCCCACCCGTCCCGGCGGACGACCCAGACCGCCCAGGGCACCAGGCCCAGGGCCAGGGGCGCCTTGTAGGACACGGCCAGGGCCAGGGCCGCGCCGGCCCAGCCGGGGTGGCGGCGGGCGCCCAGCGCGGCCAGCACCACCAGGGCGGCGGCGGCGGCGTCGTTGGTGCCCCAGGCTGCGTAGACCACCACCGACGCCGAGCCGAAGGCCACGATGGCCGCGGCCCGGGCCCAGGCCTCCTCGGGCCGGCGGGCCAGGGCCACCACCGCGGCCAGCACGAACAGGCCCATCACCCACCGCGGGTCGCCCCCCACCCCGAGGGCGCGCTCCAGGAGGACGCCGGGCACGGCCACCAGCACCGCCCCCGGCAGGTAGGGCAGGTGGTCCACCACCGGGTTGGGCGTGACCTGGCCCGGGACCACGTTGATCCGGGCCCACGCCGGGGGCAGGTCATCGGCGAAGGGCTGCGCATAGGGGTTCCGGCCGGCCAGCAGGTCCTCGGCCCCGGCCCGGGTCACGTGGACCCCGCCGTCGTGGGCCGACTCCTGGGGCCCGGGGTGGGCGGCCAGGTCCGCGGTGCGCACGGCCAGCGGCACCAGGAGGGCCAAGAGGGCCACGCCCACCAGGGCGGCCCGGCGGGGCCGGAGGGCCACCAGCCACAGGGGCAGGGCCAGGCCCGAGACCACGCTCAGGCTCAGCACGCTGGCGGCCGTGGTGGCCGAGGATCCGTAGAGGGCCAGCCCGGCCGCGGCCACCAGCACCCCGGCGAAGGCCGCGCCCCGGCGGGTCGGGTCCTCGAACGTGCCGCCGGGCAGGACCGGCCGGTCGGCCCGTCGCCACGGGGCCACGGCCTCCGGGGCGCGGGTCGCGGACGTCACCGGGCCCCATCGGCCGGGCCCGGCCGGCCGTGAGGGCACCGCCGGGCCTCCGCCCGGGAATGCCGGCCCCGGCCACCGCGGTTGCAGGTCCATGAGCGGCGTACACTCCGCTCACACGGCCGGCCTGGTATCCGGCTCCATATCGGCTCCGAGACCGACATCCCCGTGGCGAGGCGACCAGGCTGTCCCCACCGGTCACATCGGAGCCCCTCCCCGGAGGTCCCCGTCCCATGATCCGGCTCCAGCCCCCGCTCCCCGACCGCTACACGGGCGCGGCCGACAACGACCTGGCCTCCCGCATCCAGGCCGCCAAGGCCACCCTCGGCGACCGCCTGTTCATCCTCGGCCACCACTACCAGCGCGACGAGGTCATGCGCTGGGCCGATGCCCGGGGCGACTCCTACCGCCTGTCGGTCCTGGCCCAGCAGCGACCCGAGGCCGAGTTCATCGTGTTCTGCGGCGTCCACTTCATGGCCGAGTCGGCCGACGTCCTCACCGGCGACCACCAGCAGGTCGTCCTGCCCGACCTGAACGCCGGGTGCTCCATGGCCGACATGGCCGACCTGGACGAGGTGGAGGAGGCCTGGGAGGAGCTGGCCACCGTCACCGACGTGGCCGAGCTGGTGCCCATCACCTACATGAACAGCTCGGCCGCCCTCAAGGCCTTCGTCGGCGCCCACGGCGGGGCGGTGTGCACCTCGACCAACGCCCGCCAGGTCCTGGAGTGGGCCCTCGACCGGGGGCGGAAGGTCCTGTTCTTCCCCGACCAGCACCTGGGCCGCAACACCGGCCTGGCCATGGGCTTCGACCACGCCGACATGCGGGTCTGGAACCCCCGCCTGGACCTGGGGGGCCTGACCGAGGCCGACTGCAAGGAGGCCACCTTCCTGCTGTGGAAGGGCCACTGCTCGGTGCACCAGCGGTTCCGGCCCGAGCACGTCGCCTCCTTCCGGGCCCAGCACCCCGACGGCATCGTGGTCGCCCACCCCGAGTGCAGCCACGAGCTCTGCTCCCTGGCCGACCAGGTCGGCTCCACCGACTTCATCATCAAGGCGGTGGCCGCCGCTCCCCCCGGCGCGGCCCTGGCCATCGGCACCGAGATCCACCTGGTGCAGCGCCTGGCCGACGAGAACCCCGACAAGACCGTGGTCTCCCTCGACCCGCTGATCTGCCCCTGCTCGACCATGTTCCGCATCGACGCCGCCCACCTGTGCTGGGTGCTGGAGAACCTGGTCGAGGGCCGGGTCGTCAACCGCATCACCGTCGACGCCGACACCGCCGGCCAGGCCCGCGTCGCCCTCCAGCGCATGCTCGACATCACCGAGGCCACCGCACCAGCGTGATCAGGGCCTGACCAGGGGCCGGGCCGAGGGCGCCGGGCCCCCGGACCGGCCTCAACTCGCCCGCCCCGGGACCGATTGGTGCCGGTGACCTCGACGGTGGAGCTCAGCGGGGGCCCCGGCCTCGGAGCCCGCCCCCGGGGCCTGGCCGGCCTGGTGGCGCCCGGCCTCGTGGTCGGCGTGGCCGGCGCCCTCGTCGGCCTCGACCGGGCCCCGCTGTGGCGGGACGAGGCCTACTCCCTGGGCGCCGTCCACCAGCTCGGGCCCACGCTGCGATCCACCAGCGGGACCATGGCCCTCTACTACGCCGTCCTGCGGGCCTGGACCACCGTCTCGGAGTCGGTGTGGTGGATGCGGGCCCTGTCCGTGGCGCTGGCCACCGTGGCCCTGGCCCTGGTGGTGGTCCTGGCCACCCGGCTGGTGGGCCCGAGGGCGGCCCGGTGGGCCGGCGTGCTCCTGGCCCTCTCGCCGCTGTGGGTGCGCTACGCCCAGGAGGCTCGCTCCTACGCCCTGGTGATGGCCATGGTGGCCGGCTCGTGGCTGGCCCTGGACCAGGCCCTGGCCCGGACCGAGGCCGGTGGCCGGGCCACGCCGTGGTGGGCCCTCCACACGCTCCTGGGCGCCCTGCTGCCCCTGGCCCACGGGCTGGCCGTGCTCCAGCTCCTGGCCCAGCCGGCCGCCCTCCTCGTCGGCCGGGCCGACCGCCGGGCCTGGCGGGGCCTGCTGCCCGGCACCGGGGCCGCGGTGGCCGTCACCGCCGGCCTGGCCGCGGTGGGCGCCTCCGAGGTGGGCGACTGGGTGGTGCCCCTGAGCACCGACCAGGTCCGCACCCTGGCCACCGCCCTCACCGCCGACGCGCCGGTCCTGGCCGTCCTGCTCCTGGCCGTGGCCGGCGTGGGCGGGGCCGTGGCCGCCGGCCGGGTCCGCGACGCGGCGCCCGGCCTGGACCGGGTCCGGGCCGCCATGCCCCTGGCCTGGGCCGTCCTGCCCCCCCTGGCCCTGGTGGCGGTGTCGGTGGTGCGGCCGTCGCTGGTGCCCCGCTACGTCGCGGCCAGCGCCCCCGGCGTGGCCCTCCTCCTGGCCCTGGCCTGCCCCCGCATCGAGGCCCGGCTGCGGCTCGGGCTGCCCCTGGCCACCGCGGTGGTGGTCGCCGCCCTGCTGGCCGGGCAGGTGGCCTTCCACACCACCCCGCCCGCCGTCGACTGGCGGGCCGCGGCCCGCACCGTGGCCACCCGCAGCGAGCCCGGTGACGAGCTCCTGCTGGCCGAGTCGGCCATCCGCCCCGTCTTCGAGGCGGCCTGGCGGGACGTGCCCGAGGCCCCCGCCCTGCCGGTGGCCAACGGCGCCCGGCCCCTGGGCCGGGTGCTGCGGGTCGACCCCCGCCTGTCCGACGAGGCGTCGTGGGCCGCGGCCGCCGACGCCCCGCGCCTCTGGCTGGTGGGCGAGGTCGGCACCGCGGCCCTGGCCGGCGCCCTGGCCGCCCTGGCCACCGACGGGCGCCACCACCGGGTGGCGACCTGGGACGTCGAGGCCGGCGTGGCGGTCCACCTGCTGGCCCTCGACCCGGGGACCCGGCCGTGACCGCCCCCGCCCTCCCCGTGGACGGCGACCGGCCCCAGGCCGGGCCCGAGGCCGGACCGACCACCCCCACCGGCGCCCCCCGGCGGGCCCTGCCCCTGGGGCTGATGGCCGGGTTGTTGGCCACCGTCCTGGGCGCGGCCGGCGCCCAGGGCCGGCCCCTGTGGCTCGACGAGGCCTACTCGCTGGCCGCCACCCGCGACCTGGACGTGGCCCTGGAGGCGGCCCGGGGCTCGATGGGCCTCTACTACGCCGCCGTCTGGCTCTGGGGCCAGGTGGCCGACGGGGCGCTGTGGCTGCGGCTGCCGTCCCAGGTGGCCATGGGCGTGGCCGTGGCCCTCTTCGCCCGCCTGGTCGGCCGACAGCACGGCCGAGCGACCGCGGCCGGGGCCGGGCTGGCCGTGGCCGTGTCCTACGCCGTGGTCCGCTACGCCCCCGAGGCCCGCTCCTACGCCCTGGTGTGCCTGGCCGTGGTCGGGTCGTGGTCGGCCCTGGACCGGGGCCTGGCCGACCCTGACGACCGGCGGGCCTGGCACCTCCACCGCCTCTGCTGCCTGGCCCTGCCCCTCCTCCACGGGCTGGGCACGGTCCAGCTCCTGGTCCAGGCCGGCGCCCTGGTCGTGGCCGGGGTCCGGGGCCGGAGCCTGCGCCAGGCCGCCGTCGGCCTGGGTGGCGGCCTGGTCGTGCTGGGCGCGGCCCTGGCCGTGGGCTCGGGCCGGTCCGGCGACTGGGTGCCGCCCCTGACCCTGGCCGCGGCCCGGAACCTGGTCGAGGCCCTGACCGTGCCCCTGGACCCGCTGGGGATGGTGGCCGTCGCCCTGGTGCTGGCCGCCTCGGCCCTCCTGGCCCGGCGGGCGGCGGAGGCCCCGGCCGGCCTGGCGCGGTTCCGGCTGGTGATGCCGGTGGCCTGGGGGCCGGCCGCCATCGCCGTGATCCTGGCCGTCAGCCTGGTCCGCCCCGCCTACCTGGCCCGCTACGCCGTGGCCAGCGCCTTCGGGGTGGCCCTGGTGCTGGTGCTGGCCGCCCGCGAGGTCGACCGGCGCCGCCGGGGCCCCGGCGGCCTGGCCCGGGTGCCGCTGGCCACCGTCGTGGTGGTGGCCCTGCTGGGCCTGGGGTCGCTGGTGGCCCTGAGCGCCGATGGCGACCGCTGGGACTCGGCGGTGGCCGTGGTCTCCACCGGGGCCCGGCCCGGGGACGTGGTCGTGTTCCCCACCGCCGATGCCCGCCTGCCCTTCGACGCCGAGTGGCGCGAGGGGGCCCACCCCACCAGCCCCGAGGTGGCCGGCTCGTCCGAGCCCCTGGGCGCGGTGCGCCGGGTGCTCGACCCGCCCCCGCTGGAGGAGCTGCTCGGCGAGCTGGACGGCGCCCCCCGGGTCTGGGTCGTGACCCAGCTCTACCTGCACGTGGCCAACCCCGACCTGGCCAGCGACCCCGCGGTGGTGGCCCGCTACCGCCGGGTGCGCTCGTGGGACCTGGGCGCCGACATCACCGTGACCCTCCTGGCCGCCCGCGGGGCCGGGTCGTGACCGCGGTGGCCGGCCCCACGGCCCGGGCCGAGCCCGACGGGGCGGCGGCCGGTGACCCGGTGGCCCCGCCCGCCGCGCCCCGGCCGGAGCCCGCACCCCGGCCCGCGCCCGCGGCCGTGGCCGTGGCCGGGGTGCGGGTCCGGACCTGGGTGGCGGCCGCCACCGCCCTGGCCGCCGGGCTCACCCTGTGGGGCCTGTCGAGCCGCCCGCTGTGGACCGACGAGGCCATCTCCATCGGCGCCGTCAACCAGCTGGGCGCCACCCTGCGGGACACGGCCGGCACCATGGCCCTGTACTACGTCCTCCTCGACGCCTGGAGCGGGGTGGCCGGCACCTCGGTGGTGGCGGTCCGCGCCCTGTCGGTCGTCTTCGTGGTCGCCTCGGTGCTGGGGGCGGGGGTCCTGGCCCGACGGCTGCTGCGCCCGGTGGAGGCGGTGGCCGCGGTGGTGCTGGTGGCGGCCCTGCCCGCCCTGGCCCGCACCGGCCAGGAGGCCCGGTCCTACGCCCTGACCATGCTGCTGGCCACCGTGGGGTGGCTGTGCCTGGCCCGGGCCGTCGACGCCGGGGCCGGCACCGCGGCCCACCTCGACCGCCGGGCCCGCACCGCCCTGCTGGCCCTGGTCCCGGTGGCGGTGGCCGGGGTGCTGGCCCACGGCCTGTTCGTGGTCCAGGTGGCCGCCCTCGTGCTCAGCTGCACCGTCCTGCCCCGCCGGCGCCCGCTGCTGGCCTGGATGGCCCTGCCGGCCGGCGCCGCCCTGGCCACCGCGGGTGCCCTGTTCGTGGCCGGCGCCGGCGGCGTGGCCGACTGGATCCTCCCCCTGTCGCGCCAGCACGCCATCGACGTGGCCGCCACCGTCTTCGGCCCCAACCTCATCACCGCCTGCGTCCTCGGCCTGCTCGGCGCCCGGGGGGCGGCCCGCCTGCTGGCCCGCCGGGGCGACGGCCCGGCCCAGCGCTGGCGGGCCCTGGTCCCGGTGTGGTGGGCCCTGGCCCCGGCCGCCATCCTGGTCGCCGTCTCCGTGGTCCGGCCCTACCTGGTGGGCCGGTACCTGCTGGCCTCGGTCCCGGCCCTGGGCATGCTGGCCGCGGTGGGGGCGGTGGCCGTGGTCGAGGCGGCGGCGCCGGCCGACGAGCGCCGGCGCCGGCGGCTGGCCGGCGCCCTGGTGGTCGTGCTGGTGGCCTCCGCCGTCCTGCTGGGCCGGCTCACCGCGGCCCAGATCAACACCGAGGACTGGGACGGTGCCGCGGAGGTGGTGGCGGACGGGTCCCGGGCCGGCGACGGCATCCTCTTCACCCCGTCCTCGGGCACCATCCCGTTCAGCGTGCGAACCCCGTTCGAGGCGGCGTGGCGCGACGCCGGCCGGGCCGACCGGGCCCCCGACCCGGTGGCCACCGGCGTGCCCCTGGGCACCGTCCGGCGCTTCTACCCCATGCCCGAGCGGGCCGACGTGGCCCCCGAGCTGCCGGGCCACCAGCGGCTGTGGATCGTCCACAAGATCCGGGGCGGCGGGGTGGGCGACGCCGCCCTGGAGGACGTGCTGGCCTGGCCCGAGCTGCGCCACGGCTACCGGGTGGCCCGGCGGGAGCTGGTCCGGGGCGGCATCCAGGTGCTGCTGCTCGAGCGACGCTGACCGGCCGCCGCCGGCCGCCGCTCACCCGGGGGGCAGGAGCGGGGCCAGGAACCGGGCGGTGTGGCTGGCCTCCACCTCGATCACGTCCTCGGGCGCCCCGGTGGCCACCACCCTGCCGCCCCCGCTGCCCCCCTCGGGGCCCAGGTCGATGAGCCAGTCGGCCGTCTTGATGACGTCCAGGTTGTGCTCGATGACCAGCACGGTGTTGCCCTGGTCGACCAGGCGGGACAGGACGGCCAGCAGGCGGCGGATGTCCTCGAAGTGGAGCCCGGTGGTGGGCTCGTCGAGCAGGTAGATGGTGTGGCCGGTGGAGCGCTTGGACAGCTCGGAGGCCAGCTTGATGCGCTGGGCCTCGCCGCCGGAGAGGGTGGGCGCCGGCTGGCCCAGGCGGATGTAGCCCAGGCCCACGTCGACCAGGGTCTGCATGTGGCGGGCGATGGGCGGCTGGTTGGCGAAGAACTCCAGCGCCTCCTCGCACGGCATGGCCAGCACCTCGGCCACGTTCTTGCCCTTGAACGTGATGTCGAGGGTGTCGCGGTTGTAGCGGGCCCCCTTGCACACCTCGCACGGCACGTACACGTCGGGCAGGAAGTGCATCTCGATCTTGATGGTGCCGTCGCCGGCGCAGGCCTCGCAGCGGCCGCCCTTCACGTTGAAGGAGAAGCGGCCGGGCTGGTAGCCCCGGACCTTGGCCTCTTGGGTCTGGGCGAACAGCTTGCGCACGTGGTCCCACACGCCGGTGTAGGTGGCCGGGTTGGAGCGGGGGGTGCGGCCGATGGGCGACTGGTCGATGTTGATGACCTTGTCCAACAGCTCGATGCCCTCGATGCGCTTGTGGCGGCCGGGCGGCACCTTGGCCCGGTAGATCTTCTGCATCAGCGACCGGAGCAGGATGTCGTTGACCAGGGTGGACTTGCCCGAGCCGGACACCCCGGTGACGGCCACGAAGCAGCCCAGGGGGATGTCGACGTCGATGCCGACGAGGTTGTGCTCGCGGGCGCCCTTGATCGACAGCCACTCCTCCCCGGGCTGGCGGCGCTGCTCGGGCACGGGGATGGAGCGCTTGCCCGACAGGTACTGGCCGGTGATGGACCGGGACGACTTCAGCAGGCCCTTGTACCCCCCGCTGTAGACCACCCCTCCCCCGTGCTCGCCGGCCCCGGGGCCGATGTCGACCACGTGGTCCGCCACCGCGATGGTGTCCTCGTCGTGCTCGACCACCAGCACCGTGTTGCCCAGGTCCCGCAGGCGGATGAGGGTCTCGATGAGGCGGCGGTTGTCGCGTTGGTGGAGGCCGATGGACGGCTCGTCCAGCACGTAGAGCACGCCGACCAGGCCCGAGCCGATCTGGCTGGCCAGGCGGATGCGCTGGGCCTCGCCCCCGGCCAGGGTGGCGGCCGAGCGCGACAGCGACAGGTAGTCCAGGCCCACGTCGAGCAGGAAGCCCAGCCGAGCGTTGACCTCCTTGAGCACGGCCTCGGCGATCATCCGGTCCCGCTCGGACAGGGTGACGGCCCCCAGCACCCCGGCCACCTCCCGGATGGACATGGCGCACAGCTCGGCGATGTTGCGCCCGTCGACGCGCACGGCCAGGGTGAAGGGCTTGAGGCGGGCACCGCCGCACTCGGGGCACGGCACCTCCCGCATGTAGCCCTCGAACTGCTCGCGCTGGCTGTCGCTCTCGGTGTCGGCGTGGCGGCGCTGGAGCCAGGGGATGACGCCCTCGTAGGCGGCCTGGTAGACGCGGGTGCGGCCGTAGCGGTTCTTGTAGCGGACCTCGACCCGGCCGATGCCCTTGCCGTGGAGGAGCTTCTTCTGCTGGGCCGCCTTCAGCTTGGCCCAGGGCACGTCCAGGGGGATGTCGTGCTCGGCCCCCACCGCCTCGATGATGCGGTGGAACCAGGTGGCGTGGCCGCTGGCCCACGGGTGGATGGCCCCCTCGGACAGCGACAGGTCGGGGTCGGGCACCACCAGCTCGGGGTCGACCTCGAAGCGGGTGCCCAGCCCGTCGCAACGGGGGCAGGCGCCGTAGGGCGAGTTGAACGAGAAGCTGCGGGGGGCCAACTCGTCGAAGCTCTGGCCGTCCACCGGGCAGGCCAGGTGCTGGCTGAAGGTCATGCTCTCGGGCTCGTCCTCGTCGCCCCGGGGCACGACCTGGATCTCGGCCACCCCCTCGGCCAGCCGCAGGGCCGTCTCCAGCGACTCGGTGAGGCGGTGGGCGATGCCCGGCTTCTTCACCAGCCGGTCGACGACCACCTCGATGGTGTGGGTCTCGTAACGGGCCAGGTCCAGCTCGTCGCCCAGCTCGTGGAGCTCGCCGTCGATGCGGGCCCGGGAGTAGCCCTGCTGGGCCAGGTCGGCCAGGAGGGTCTCGTAGTTGCCCTTCCGGCCCCGGACCACCGGGGCCAGGACCTGGAAGCGGGTGCCCTCGGGCAGCTCCAGGATGCGGTCCACGATCTGCTGGGGGGTCTGGCGGGTGATGGGGGTGTCGTGCTCGGGGCAGTGGGGCACGCCGATGCGGGCGAACAGCAGCCGCAGGTAGTCGTAGATCTCGGTGATGGTCCCCACCGTCGAGCGGGGGTTCCGCGACGCCGACTTCTGGTCGATGGAGATGGCCGGCGACAGGCCCTCGATGAAGTCCACGTCGGGCTTGTCCATCTGGCCCAGGAACTGCCGGGCGTACGACGACAGCGACTCGACGTAGCGGCGCTGGCCCTCGGCGTAGATGGTGTCGAAGGCCAGGGAGGACTTGCCCGAGCCCGACAGCCCGGTGAAGACGATCAGCTTGTCGCGAGGGAGGTCTAGGTCGACACCCCGGAGGTTGTGCTCGCGGGCCCCACGGATGACGAGAGAGTCGGACACGGGGCGAGCCTATCGGCGTCGTCCAATTGGCGCCCGAACGTCCGTTCCCTGCCCTCGGGGACGCCGTCGGGGTCCACCGGAGCCGGTCGGGCCCGGGCGGCCAGCAGGGCCCACAGCCCGACCACGGCCAGGGGCAGGAGCACCCGGCCCACGTCCTCGGGGCGGGCCCACACCGCCGGGCCCAGCACCGCAGCCAGCGCCATGTGGACCCCCAGCACGGCCCGCAGGTCGGCCTCCGCGGCCCGGGCCAGGCCCACCCCGCCCAGGACCAGCACCGAGGCGATGACGGCGCCGTCGGCCGCCGTCCACTCCCCCGCCCGGTCCCACAGCCCCCCGAAGGGCACCGGCGACAGGCGCCCGCCCACGCTGCCCCGGGGCCAGGCCCCGATGCCCACCCGCAGCGCCACCACCCACACCCCGTAGGGCAGGGCGCTGGCGGCCAGGGCCCCGGCCCGGGCCGGCCGGCGCCGGGCCAGGGCCACCAGGGCCAGGGCCGCGGGCACCAGGAGCAAGGTCTCCCGACACAGCCCGGCCGCCGCGGCCAGGGCCACCGCGTCCCACGGGATCCCCTCGGTGCGGCGGGCCCGGGCCACGGCCAGCACGGCCAGGGCGGCGCCCAGCGACTCGGGGCCCACGAAGGTCAGGTTGGCGGTCACCCCGGGGAGGACCAGCACCACCAGGGCCCAGCCGGGGGCCACCCCCGAACGGGCCAGGGCCCAGGCCAGGGCACCCACCAGCGCCCCCACCGAGGCCACGGTCACCGCCACCAGGGCCCAGGGCACGGCCCCGGCCCGGCCCCCCGAGGCCGCCCACCCGATCCACCCGTAGGCCGGCCGCTGGTACCGGTAAGCCTCCTCGGCCGGCCCGCCCCGGATGCGCTCGGACCGCAGGCCCAACGGGTCGACGGCCTGGGTGGCGAAGACCTGCCCGTCGCGGGCGTTGAGGACCACCTCGACGGGGCGGGACGGCGGCTCGTAGAGGCTGCTGACCAGCGGGTCGCCCGGGCCCTCGGGCATGGCCCCCGACGTCCCGAACCAGATCCCGGCCCACAGGGCCCCGGCGGCCAGGCCGACCAGGGCCACCACCAGCACCGGTCGGCCGGGCCGGCCGGGACCGGTCCCCGGCCCGCCGTCGCCTCCGGTCATGGGGACCCATCGGACGGCGGGGCCGGGACCTGAGCCCCGCCCCGCTCACACCGCCCCCGGCGGGGCCGATGGAGGGCCGTGACCCTGACCCGGCCCGCCCCACCGCGCCCCGGCCCGGCCCGGGCCCCCGGGGCCGCCTCGCCCGGACGGGAGGTGGCCCGCTGGGCCGCCCTGGGGCTCCTGGTCCTGGTGGCCCTGGTCCTGGTGGACCTGGCCCGCACCGGCGGCCACCCCGTGGGCCTGGTCCAGGCCGGGGCCCGGGGCCCGGCGGTGGCCGCCTTCCGGGCCGACTTCCCCGACCTGGAGCTGCCCGACGGCGTGGGACTGGACGGCCAGATGGTCTACGCCACCGCCCGCGACCCGTGGCCGGTGGACGCCTCGGCCCCGCACCTGGACCGCCCCCGCTACCGGCTCCAGCGCCCCCTCCTGCCCTGGACGGCGTCGCTCCTGCACCCCGGCGGGGGCGGCACCGGCCTGGTGTGGGCCCTTTTCGCGGTGGGCCTGGCCGGCGTGGCCGCCGGGGCGGTGGCCGCCGGGCGCCTGAGCGTGGGGTGGGGCGGGCCGCCGTGGGTGGCGGCCCTGGTCCCCCTCCTGCCCGGGGCGTGGTGGGCGCTGCGGGTCTCCACCCCCGACGTGCTGGCCGTGGGCCTGGCCCTCCTGGCCGTCCACCTGGCCTCCCGGGGCCGGACCGCGCTGGCCGTGGCCCTGGGCGTGGCCGCGGTGCTGGCCAAGGAGCCGGCCCTGCTGATCCTGGTGGGCTGGGCCCTGGGCCAACGCACGGCGCGGAGCACGGTGGTGGCCGCGGTGCCGGCCGCGGTGGCCGCCGGGTGGATGGTGGCCCTCCGGTTGCTGGTGCCCGGGGCCGAGGGCCTCAACGGGGACATCGGCCTGCCCCTGGTGGGCCTGGCCCGGGCCGCCACCGGCATCTGGTTCGAGGGCCGGGAGCTCATCGGCCTGGCCAGCACCCTGGGCACCCTGGCCCTCGGGGGCCTGGCCCTGGCCCGGCGGGGGCTGCGCCACCCCCTGGGGGCGGCGGTGGCCCTCCACCTGGCCTTCCTGGTCGTCTCCGGGCCCAACCCGCTGGGCACCAACTTCGGCGGCACCCGGACCACCCTGGCCCTGGCCACCCTGGCCCTGCTGGCCCTGGCCACCCCGGCCGCCCCGCCGGTCCGGCCCGTCGCCCTGCCGGGGAGTCGCCGGGTCAGCCCACCTGACGGAGCTCGCGCCGCAGCTCCCTGATCTCGTCTCGGAGGCGGGCGGCGTACTCGAAGCGCAGGTCGGCCGACGCCTCCCGCATCTCCTCCTCCAGGGTGGAGATGAGCCGGGCCAGGTCCTCACCGGGCAGGTTGGCCAGCTCCTCCCGCCGGGCCTTGTCGGCGGCCCGGTCACGCCGGGCGCCGTCGCCGGGCAGCGGGGCCCGCTCCTCGGCCGGGCGCATGAGGGCCAGGATGTCGGTGACCGCCTTGCGGATGGTCTGGGGGTCGATGCCGTGCTCGACGTTGTAGGCCTGCTGGAGGCCGCGGCGCCGGTTGGTCTCGCTGATGGCCTGCTGCATCGAGTTGGTGACCTTGTCGGCGTACATGATGACCTGGCCGTCGACGTTGCGGGCGGCCCGGCCGATGGTCTGGATGAGGGAGGTCTCGCTGCGCAGGAAGCCCTCCTTGTCGGCGTCGAGGATGGCCACCAGCGACACCTCGGGCAGGTCGAGGCCCTCCCGCAGGAGGTTGATGCCGACCAGCACGTCGAACTCGCCCAGCCGCAGGTCGCGCAGGATCTCGATGCGCTGGATGGTGTCGACCTCGCTGTGGAGGTAGCGGACCTTGACCCCCAGCTCCAGCAGGTAGTCGGTGAGGTCCTCGGCCATCTTCTTGGTCAGGGTGGTGACCAGCACCCGGGCCCCCCGGGCCACCCGGCCCTCGATCTGCTCCATGAGGTCGTCGATCTGGCCCTTGGTCGGCTTGACCACCACCTCGGGGTCGACCAGGCCGGTGGGCCGGATGACCTGCTCGACCACCCGGGTGCTCTTCTCCAGCTCGAAGGGCCCGGGGGTGGCCGACAGGAACACCACCTGGCCGATGCGCTCCATGAACTCGTCGAAGCGGAGGGGCCGGTTGTCGGCCGCCGAGGGCAGCCGGAACCCGTGGTCGATGAGCTGGACCTTGCGGCTGTGGTCGCCCTCGTACTGGCCGTGGAGCTGGGGCACGGCCTGGTGGCTCTCGTCGATGACCATCAAGAAGTCGCGGGGGAAGTAGTCGAGCAGGGTGTTGGGGGTCTCCCCCGGGCCCCGCCCGTCGATGGGGGCCGAGTAGTTCTCGATCCCGTTGCAGAAGCCGACCTCGGCCATCATCTCCAGGTCGTACTGGGTGCGCATGCGGAGGCGCTGGGCCTCCAGCAGCTTGCCCTCGGCCTCGAAGTGGGCCAGGCGCTCCTGCAGCTCGTGCTCGATGCGGACGATGGCCCGTTGCAGGCGCTCCTCGCCGGCCACGTAGTGGGTGGCCGGCAGGAGCACGAAGTCGTCGTGGGTGCGGACCTTCTCGCCGGTGACCGGGTCGAAGGTGGCCATGGACTCGATCTCGTCGCCGAACAGCTCGATGCGCAGGGCCGTCTCGTCGTAGGCGGGGTGGATCTCGATGGTGTCGCCCCGGACCCGGAACGTGCCCCGGGTCAGGTTCATGTCGTTGCGGTCGTACTGCATGTCGACGAAGCGGCGGAGCAGCAGGCGCTGGTCGAGGCTCTCGCCCTTGCGCAGCACCAACATGCTCTCGCGGTACTCCTCGGGGGAGCCCAGGCCGTAGATGCACGACACCGAGGCCACCACGATGACGTCGCGCCGGGTCAGCAGCGAGGCGGTGGTGGAGTGCCGGAGGCGCTCGATCTCGTCGTTGACCGAGCTGTCCTTCTCGATGTAGGTGTCGCTGGAGGCGATGTAGGCCTCGGGCTGGTAGTAGTCGTAGTAGCTGACGAAGTACTCCACCGCGTTGTTGGGGAAGAACTCCTTGAACTCGTTGGCCAGCTGGGCGGCCAACGACTTGTTGGGCGCCAGGACCAGGGTGGGGCGCTGGACCTGCTCGATGGTCCAGGCGATGGTGGCCGACTTGCCCGAGCCGGTGATGCCCAGGAGGGTCTGGAACCGCTCGCCGCCCAGGATGCCGTCGGCCAGGCCGGCGATGGCCTGGGGCTGGTGCCCGGCCGGCGAGAACTCCGACACCACCTCGAAGGGGCGGGACTGCGAGGTGGTCACCGGGACGACGTCGGCCATCCCCCGAGGCTACCGAGGGGGTGCGACGGTGGGGCCGGCCGGGGGCAGGGCCAGGAGCCGGGGCCACAGGGCCTCGACCTGGGCCTCCAGGGCGGCCCGGTCGCCGGAGTTGTCCACCACCAGGTCGGCCCGGGCCCGGCGCTCCTCTCGCGACGCCTGGCGGGCCATGCGGGCCCGGGCGTCGGCCTCCCGCATGCCCCGCTGCTCGACCAGCCGGGCCACCGCCACCTCCGGGTCGACGTCCACCACCACCAGGGCGGCCAGGTCGTCCCGGCCCGACTCCACCAGCAGGGGCACGTCCAGGACGACCACGTCGTCGCCCCGGGCCGCCTCCTCCAGCCGGCGGGCGATCTCGGCCCCCACCGCCGGGTGGACGAGGGCGTTCAGGTCGGCCAGGGCCTCGGCGCCGTCGGGGGCGAAGACCAGGTCGGCCAGGGCCTGGCGGTCCAGGCTGCCGTCCTCGGCCACCACGATGGGCCCGAACCGGGCGGCGATGGCGGCCAGGACGGGCTGGCCCGGGGCCTGCAGCTCGCGGGTGATGGCATCGGCGTCGATCACGGTGGCGCCCCGGGCCGCCAGCAGGGACGAGACGGTCGACTTGCCGCTGCCGATGCCGCCGGTGAGGCCCACGAGGATCACGCCGCGGCGACGGTAGCACCGGGGCGTGGCCGACCGGTCGGGGCGGGGGGCGTAGCCTGCAGGCCATGGCCCGGGACGTCGCCGCGCCGGGCGCGGCCCCCGCCGGCGAGCCGCCGGTCCTCGATCCGGCCGGGGGCGCCGCCCGCACCGCTCCCCGGCCCCCGCTCATCGACGAGACCTCGGCCTTCCGGCCCGCCATCCTGAGCGTCCGGGTGGCCACCACCGCGGTGTCCATCGTGCTGTGCAGCAGCGCGCTGGCCTCGGCCAACTGGACGGCCATCGGTTGGGGCACGGTGGTGGTGGCCTACAACGTGCTGCGCCTGTTCCGCCCCCTGCGCATCCAGCAGGACACGGCCAGCCTGGTCTGGGTCCTGATCGAGGTGGGCATCCACCTCATCGCCGTCATCGCCACCGGCTACTGGACCTCGCCGTTCACGTTCTCCCTGCTCACCGCCATCATGGTGGCCGGCTTCGCCCGGGGCTTCGGCTTCGCGGTGCGGATCGGCGCCGCCTCGGTGCTGGCCGTCGCCCTCCCCTACCTGGTCTCGGAGGGGACGGCCCGGGAGGAGCTGCAGACCGCCCTCCAGTGGGCCACCCTGCTGTTCCTGGTGGCCGCGGTGGCCGGCTACGCCCGCCACATCAACGTCGAGGCCGAGCGCTCCCACTCCCTGGCCCTCGACCGGCTGGGGCGCCTGTCGGACGCCAACGCCCTGCTGTTCGCCCTGCACCGGGTGGCCCAGAGCCTGCCCAGCTCGCTCGACCTGGACGAGGTGCTGGACTCCACCAACCGCCGGGTCGAGGACCTGTTCTCCTACGACGCCGCCGCCGTGCTGCTCTTCGACGACACCGGCGGCGGGTGGCGGACGGTCCGCACCCTGGGCAACCGGCTGCCCCCCTCGTGGGCCGAGGGCGAGCTGCCGACGCCGGCCGAGCGGGCGGTGCGGACCCGGACCCTGGTCAACGAGCCCGACCTGGCCCGGGGCGACGGGCCGGGCCTGGGGCTGGAGAGCCGGTGCGGCCTCTACGCGCCGCTGGTGGGCCGGGAGCGGGTCATCGGCCTGGTGGTGGTGGAGCGCACCGAGGCCCAGCAGTTCTCCGAGCGCGACGCCGAGCTGCTGGACGGGTTCGTGGCCCCCGCCGCCCTGGCCGTGGACAACGCCCTGTGGTTCAGCCGGCTGCGGACCGTGGGGGCCGACGAGGAGCGCACCCGCATCGCCCGCGACCTGCACGACCGCATCGGCCAGTCCCTGGCCTACCTGGCCTTCGAGCTGGACCGCATCGTCAAGGCCGACACCCGGGGCGACGCCGTGGGGGCGCCGCTGGAGCGGCTCCGCGACGACGTCCGGGGCGTGATCGGCGAGGTGCGGGACACGCTCTACGACCTGCGCACCGACGTGTCCGAGGCCTCGGACCTGCCGTCCACCCTGACCGAGTACGTGGAGCGGCTGCGGGGCCGGAGCAAGGTGGACGTCCACCTCGACCTGCGGGTCCAGCTCCGGCTGCCCATCCGCCAGGAGCGGGAGCTGTTCCGCATCGCCCAGGAGGCGCTGGCCAACGTGGAGCGCCACAGCGGGGCCCGCCGCTGCCTGGTGCGCTGGTGGTGCGAGGAGGGCGCGGCGCTGCTGGAGGTGCGGGACGACGGGCGCGGCTTCGCCGCCGGCCGGGCCGGGCGCCTCGACAGCTACGGCCTCCTGGGCATGCGGGAGCGGGCGGCCAGCATCGGCGCCACCCTCGACGTGGACAGCGTCGAAGGGGTGGGCTCGACCATCCGCTGCTACCTCCAGCCCGGCGCCGGCTGAGGGCGGTACTGTCGCCCCGATGTCCATACGCCTGGTGCTCGCCGATGACCACACCATGCTGCGGGACGGCCTGCGCCGCTCCCTGGAGGACGAGGGCTTCGAGGTCCTGGGCGAGGCCTCCGACGGGTTGGAGGCGGTGGACCTGGCCGCCCGCCTGCAGCCCGACGTGGTGCTGATGGACGTGACCATGCCCCACTGCGACGGCGTGGAGGCCACCCGCCGCATCCGGGCCGCCCAGCCCGAGGTGCGGGTGGTGATGCTGACCATGCACGCCGATCGTGAGGTGCTCCAGGCCGCCCTGGCCGCGGGGGCGGCCGGCTACCTGGTCAAGGACTGCTCCATCGACGAGATCGCCGAGACGGTCCGCATGGCCGTGGACGACGAGAGCAACGTCTCTCCCGCCATCGCCGCCTCCATGCTGGCCGAGGTCCGGCGCCTCGACGACACCGCGGGCGGGGGCCGGGCCGACGGCGCCCCCGACGACCAGCTCGTCACCAAGCGGGAGGTCGAGGTGCTCCAGCTCATCGCCGACGGGTGCAGCACCACCGAGGTGGCCGAGCGTCTGTTCATCAGCCAGAAGACGGTCAAGAACCACCTGGCGTCGATCTACCAGAAGCTCGACGCCCGGGACCGGACCCAGGCCGTGCTCCAGGCCGTCCGCAAGGGGATCGTGCGGCTGGGCTGAGGCCGCCTCAGCAGCTGTCGGGGAGGGGTTCCCCGTCGTGGGCGGCCCGGATGCAGCTCGACGAGCGGTTCAGGCCGCCGCTGTTGGACGAGCCGTAGAAGGCCAGGGCCCCGATGCAGACCAGGGCGATGAGGGCGACCAGGAGGCAGTACTCGACCAGCCCGGCGCCCCGCTCGTCGTGGCGGAGGCGGCGGCGGAGGTGGCGCACGGCGTCCAGCATGTCCGGTCCTTCCCTGGCGGGTGTGGGGCATCCATCGGCCGCGGGCCGGCGACCCTGATGGGTCGGATGGCCCAAATCGGGGCCGGGCCGGTCAGGCCGGCACGACCACCTGCCAGCGCTCGTCGCGGTGCACCACCCGCCAGCCCGCGTCACGGGCCAGGGCCCCGCCCAGGGGGCTCTCGGCCGGCCACAGCACGGCGGTGGCCCGGTACCGGGCCAGCACCGCGGGCCAGCCGGGCCCGGCGTCGAGCAGGGTGCGGTAGTCCTGGATCAGCGCCAGCGGGTACATGTCGACCCGGTCGTCGATGAAGGCGCCGGCCTCCTCGCCCCGCAGGGCCTCGCGGTAGTTGCCCACGTAGTCGGGGGCCACCACCCGGGCCTCGGGGCCCCACAGGCCCTCGTCCTCCATCCAGGCCACGGCGTCGACCGGGTAGGCGCCGAGGGCGGTGTGGGGGCCCTGGAGGGCGGCCACCCCGAACACGAGGGCCAGGACGGCCACGGCCACCGCGGCCGGGCGCAGGACGGCCCGGCGGACCCCGGCCACGGCCGGCCCCAGGTCGGGCACGGCGCCGGCCAGCACCGGGGCGGCCACCAGCAGGAACGGCGCCCCGTTGCGGGTGGCGGTGAGGGCCAGGCCCCCGAAGGCCACCAGGGGCAGGGCGGCTCGCCAGCTCGGCCGGCGGGCCAGCCCCAGCGCACCGGCCAGCAGCACGGCCAGGACCAGGGACTGGGCCAGGGTGTCGTAGCCCGGGGGCTGCCACTCGGCCACCGACCGGAAGGCCTCGGACTTGCCCCCGACGAGGGCCGGGAAGAGCAGCAGGCGGGGCCCGAGGGGGTTGACGGCCCCCAGGGCCAGCCCGGCCGCGGCCCAGCCCAGCACTCGCCGCTCGCCGCCCCAGGCGCCGGTGTCGAGGCGGGTGCCCACGGCCAGCAGGACGAGCAGCGCCAGGGCCAGGGGGAACGAGCCGTGGGTGTTGACCCACACCCAGCCGGCGGGGACGAGCCAGCGGGGGTCGAGGCGCCCCTCCGCGGCCAGCAGCACCAGGGCCAGGCCGATCAGGCCGAACAGCAGCGGGCGCCCGGACCACAGGTCGGGGGCGGCGGCCAGGACGGCGGCGGTGACCGCCACCCGCACCGCCACCGAGCGGGACCGGGCGGTCAGGGCCCAGACCAGCACGCCGAGGGCGGCGCACAGGGCGCCGTTGAGCAGGCGGACGGCGCCCAGGCCCCCGAGCTCCTCGGTCCCGGCGTAGACCAGCGAGGCCAGCCAGCTCTGGACCACCCAGGGGTCGCCGGCGGCGGTGAAGGAGTAGGGGTCGACCCGGGGCACGCCCCCCCGCTCCAGGATCAGGCGCCCGGTGGCCAGGTGGGTCAGGAAGCTGTTGTCGTGCAGGCGGGTCACGCCCACCAGCAGGCCCCAGGTGCCGGCCAGGGCGGCCAGCACCGGGCCCAGGCCCAGGCCCGCACCCGGGCGGGGGCCGGAGCCGTCGGGGGCGGGGGCGGGCGCCGGCCGGGGGCCGGGAGGGCGCAGCGTCGCCGGGCCGTCCACGACCGGGGCCGTCACTTGGCGAAGCCCTCCATGATGTTCAGCACGGCCGGGCCCAGGACCACGATGAACAGGGCCGGGAACACGCAGAACACCATGGGGATCAGCATCTTGACCGGCGCCTTCTGGGCCTTCTCCTGGGCCCGCTGCTTGCGCTTGATGCGCATCTCCTCGGCCTGGGCCCGCAGGACCCGGCCGATGGACACGCCGAAGGTGTCGGCCTGGATGATGGCCAGCACGAAGGACCGCAGCTCGGGCACGTTGCACCGGCGCTCCATGTTGCGCATGGCGTCGCCCCGGCTGGCCCCGGCCCGGACCTCGCCCAGCATGCGGATGAACTCGTCGGTGAGGGGCCCGGGCACGGCGTTGACGGTGCGGTCGAGGGCCTGCTCGAACCCGAGGCCGGCCTCGACCGAGATGACCAGCAGGTCGAGGACGTCGGGCAGCTTGGTGCGGATGGCCGTGCGGCGCTCCTCGACCCGGCGGCCCAGCAGCACGTCGGGCCCCTTGAACAGGAGGAGCCCGCCCACGCCGGCCAGGGCGATGCCCATCATCCCCGACATCTTCATGACCCCGAGCACGAAGATGACCCAGGGCACGACCATGATCTGCAGGAGGGTGCGGGCCACCATGAAGCGCTCGAAGGTCTTGGAGCCCAGGTGGCCCAGGGCCAGGAACTGCTGGCGGATCTTCTGGACCGAGCCGATGGGCGTGAAGCGCTTGCCCAGGGACAGGAGGCCCTGGAACACGGGGGCCACGGCCCGCTCGGTGACCGGCTTGAGCAGCTCCTGGTCACGGACGTTGGTGACCTCGTAGCCGTCGAGCTGGCGCAGCGAGGCCCGGATGGTGGCCCGCTCGTCGGCCTGGCCCAGCACGGTGACGAGGGCGACCACGATGGCCGCGAAGACGAGGGCGAGTCCCAGGATGAGCATGTGTCCTCAGCTCTCGGAGCAGGGGTGGGCGGGCAGGTGGGGGCACACGGTCAGATCTCGATGGTGATGCACTTCTTCATCCACACGAAGCCGATGCCCATGGTCAGGGCGGCCACCCCCAGGAGGATGTGGCCCAGGGACTGCGAGAACAGGGGCTCCATGTACGAGGGGTTCATCACGTACATGATCAGGCCCAGGGCGATGGGCATGATGCCGAGGATGATGGCGCTCATCTTCCCCTCGGCGGTGAGGGAGGCCACGTCCCGGCGCAGCCGCTCGCGCCCGATCATGGTGTCCGACACGGTCATCAGCAGCTCGGAGAGGTTGCCGCCCACCTCGCGCTGGATGCCGATGGCCATGATGGCCCACTCGAAGTCCTTGCTCTGGACCCGCATGGCCGCGGCCTGGAGGGCGTCCTCCAGCTCCCGACCCAGCCGGGCCTCGGTCATGGCCCGGCGCAGCTCGCGGCCCATGGGCCCGTCGGACTCGTTGGCCACGGCGTCGACGCCCTGCACCAGCGAGTAGCCGGCCCGCAGGGAGCCGGACAGGAGCTGGAGCATGTCGGGGAGCTGGGAGTTGAACTTCTTGTGGCGGCGCCGGCCCAGGAAGCTGAGCACGGCCAGGGGCACCAGGAAGCCGATGCCGCCGAAGACCAGGAGGCCGATGAGGCCCATGACGGGGAAGCCCAGGAGGGTGACGACCAGGGCGCCGGCCCCGTAGAAGAACAGGGCCTCGGCGGCCCGGAGGGGCAGGTCGGCCTGCTCCAGCTTGGCCTCCACCTTGACCAGGATCCCCTGCTTGTCGGCGATCTCCCCGGTGAGCTCCACGGCCCGCTGGATGAAGGCGGTCTGGGCGTAGCCCTCGTCGCCCTCCAGGGCGGCGGGGCCGGGCTCGGTGTACTGCTGGAGCATGGTGTCGAGGCTGGACTCGTCCTTGGACGTGAGGGCGGCCACGGCCACCACGGCCAGGGCGACGGCCAGGCCGCCGGCCGCCACCACGATGATGAGCCCCACGTCGCCCCGCAGGATGTCCGGCATGAGCGAGCGGGACACGGTGGGCGGGGCCAGGTTGGCCTGGCCCTGCGACACCGCCCCGGGCACGTAGGTGGTGCGCACGCTCTCGTTGCCGACCGAGATCTCCAGGTCGGTGGCGCCCTGCTCGCCCCCGCCGGCGAAGGTCACGACGTACTGGTTGGCCAGGGCCTGCTTCACCTGCTCCAGGCCGGCCTGCAGGTCCTCGGGGCCGGGGGCGGGGATGATGGCACCGCCGGCGGAGGCCACCACCGAGGCGATGGCGTCGGAGTCGACGTGCTGCTGGGCGTCGTAGGCCAGGGCGAAGACCGCGGCCCCCGACGTGGTCACCGCCGAGGTGGCCTGGGCCTCGGTGGTGTCCTGGTCGTTGTAGCCGTCGGTGACGAGGACGATGTTGGGCTGGAGCTCGCTGTCGGGCTCGAAGAGGGAGGCGGCCCGGCGCAGCCCGCCCCACAGGGCGGTGTCGCCGTCGGCGGGGGCGGAGATCCGGCCGATGGCGTCGCCCAGGTCCTCCTTGTCGGTGGTGATGGGGCTGAGCACCCGGACCTCGGTCTCGAAGGTGACGAGGCCCATGGCCTCGTTGCCCTCCAGGTCGTCGACCAGGGTGCGCAGGGTGTCCTGGACGGCGGCCACGCCGCCGTTGCGGGCCATGGAGCGCGACGTGTCCACGGCCACCACGATGGCCGTCTCCACCCCGGCCGTGGCCAGGGGCACCGGCGGGCTGTGCTCGACCTCGCGACCGCCCTGGCGCACCACGAGGTCCTCGAGGGCCCGGCGCTCGCCGTTCCAGATGAACGAGGTGCGCACCGCCTCGGGGTCGCTGGCGTCGACCTTGCGGACGGACAGGCGGGCGAGCTGGCCGTCGGACTCCTGGCCCAGCACCGCGGGGCCGGCCGCCACCACCAGGCAGGCCAGGAACGAGGCCGCCAGCCCGGCCAGGAGCCGGGTCCGGGGCCGGCGGTCGGCGGACCCGGCGCTCATCGGGCCACGCCCCGGCGGGCGAACTGCTCGGGGGTGAAGACCTCGGGGCCGAGGCGGATGCCGAGGTCCTGCAGCTTCTCGGCGAACTTGGGCCGGGTGCCGGTGGCCTTCAGGTGGCCCCGGAACCGGCCGTGCTCGTCGACGCCCATCCCGTAGTCGAACATGAAGATGTCCTGCATGGTGATGGTGTCGCCCTCCATGCCCTGGACCTCGGAGATGTTGATGACCCGGCGGGAGCCGTCCCGGAGGCGCCCGATCTGCACCACGGCGTCGACGGCCGAGGAGATCTGGTGGCGGATGGCGGCCAGCGGCAGGTCGTAGCCGGCCATCAGCACCAGGGTCTCCAGGCGGGCCATGCAGTCGCGGGCGGTGTTGGCGTGGATGGTGGTGAGCGACCCGTCGTGGCCGGTGTTCATGGCCTGGAGCATGTCCAGGGCCTCGCCGCCACGGCACTCGCCCACCACGATGCGGTCGGGCCGCATGCGGAGGGTGTTCTTGACCAGGTCGCGGATGGCGATGGCGCCCTTGCCCTCGATGTTGGGGGGCCGGGCCTCCAGGGCCAGCACGTGCTCCTGGTGGAGCTGCAGCTCCTTGGCGTCCTCGACGGTGACGATGCGCTCGTCGCCCGGGATGAACGACGACAGCACGTTGAGCATGGTCGTCTTGCCGGTGCCGGTGCCGCCCGAGACGATGATGTTCAGCTTGCCCACCACCATGGCCTGGAGGAACCGGGCCGACGCCGCGTTGAGGGTGCCGAAGCGGATCAGGTCGTCGATCTGGAAGGGGTCCTTGGAGAACTTCCGGATGGTGAGGAACGGCCCGCCCACGGCCAGCGGGTGGATCACCGCGTTGACCCGGGAGCCGTCGGGGAGGCGGGCGTCGCACAGGGGGGTGGCCTCGTCGATGCGCCGGCCCACCTGGGCCACGATCTTGTCGATGATGCGCCGCAGGTGCTGCTCGTCCACGAAGGTGGCGTTGGTCTTCTCGACCTTGCCGGCCCGCTCCACGAAGACGTTCTCGGGGCCGTTGACCATGACCTCGGTGATCTCGTCGCTGCGCAGCAGGCGGTCGATGGGCCCGTAGCCCAGGATGTCGTCGGACACGTCCTGGATGAGCTGGGCCTTGTCGGCGGCCGAGAGCGGGGCCCGCTCCTGGGCCAGGGCCGAGTGGAGCTGCTCGTGGACCCGGCGGCGGAGGTCGTCCTCGGTGAGCCGCTTGTCGTAGAGGATCGGCCCCAGCTCGTCGATGAGGTGGTGGTGGATCTTCTGCCGGAGCTCGTCGATCACCGGGTCCCGGCGCTTGACGGCGGCGAGACCCGCCTGCTGCGGGTTGGCTTCGTGGAGGCGCTTGTAGAGGGACATCGAGCCTCCATCGGCGCCGCCCGGCCGACTGTGAGAGCCCCTCCCGAGGTTCACCTTCCGTCATCGAAAGGCGACTCTCAGCGTTTGATCAGCGCTTCTTCTTCTTGCCGGCGCCGGCCGGGATGTACCGGTCGGCCAGGGTCTCGAAGGCCCGGGCGATCGAGCTGCGGGGGGCGTCGATGACGACCGGCGTGCTCTTGTTGATCGACTGGGGCACGACGATGTCACTGGGCAGCTGGGTCTCGGCCTTGATCTGCAGGGTCCGCTCGACCTCGCTGACGTCCAGGCGGACCTTGGTGTTGGCCCGGTTCAGCACCAGGTGGATCTTCGAGTTCGGCGTGTCGAGCATGCGCATGGTCTGCAGCCCGATCTTCACGTTCTTGATGTTGGGGATGTCCATCCCCGCCACCAGGAGGATGTCGTCGGAGTCCTCGATGAGGGTCAGCACCTTGTCGTCGAAGTAGGACGGCGTGTCCACGATGACGTACTTGGCCACCTTGCGGAGCTGGGCCACGATGGTCCGCACGTGCTCGGCGGAGATCTGGTCGGCGTAGGCCGGCTCCAACGGGGCGGGCATGACCTTCAGGCCCGACGGCGGGTGGGTCACCAGCAGGTTGTTGAGGAAGCCGCTGTCGAGCCGGTCGATGGAGTTCACGGCGTCGACGATGGTGTGCTGGGGGGCCAGCTTGAGCATGACGGCCACGTCGCCGAACTGGAGGTCGCAGTCGATCAGCACCACGGTCTCGTCGGTGCGCTGGGCCAGGGCCACGGCCAGGTTGGTGGCCACCACCGACTTGCCGGCGCCGCCCTTGGTGGAGAACACGGTGATGACCCGGCCGCCCTCACTGGGCTCGCCGTCGTCCAGGCCGAGACTGGCGGGACGGCCGTGCACGCCCACCGACTCGGCCACCCGGCGGCAGGCCTCCTGCAGCTGGGCGGTGTCGACCGGCGCCGCCAGCACGTCCTTCACGCCGGAGCGGATGGCCTGCTGGAACAGCTCGGTCGAGAGCTCGTCGGCCACCAGCACCGCCCCGACCTCGGGCCGGGGCTGGAGCACGGCGGCCAGCGTGGCCAGGTTGTACGGGTCGCCGCAGGAGGGACCGAGCACGACGACGGTGGGCGAGGAGTCGAGCTGGGCCGCGAAGTCCTCGAAGTGCTCGAAGTCGAACACCCCGGATCCCAGCTGCATCGCCAGGCGCGACCGGGCCGCGGAGTCGGCCTCGACCACGGCGACGTTGACGGGGGTGGGGGCTGACGAGCTCACCTGGCTGGATGCCTCCGGGGCCATCGGCGACCTCGGGTCGCGCATGCTGTCGTCGACAAGGTAACTCGTCACCGCTGGTTCACTCCCCGTCAGGACCGCTGGGGCCGTAGGGCGTCAGCTGCTCGCCGTCCTCGGCGGGCAGCGGGTCGGCGGCGTCCAGCGGTTCCTGGGGCACGGGCTCGTAGTCCCGGGACACCAGGTTGAGGTAGATGTTCTCGGGGGCGATGGCCGCGATGTACTGGGCCGCCCGGGTCGGGACGATGAGGGTGATCAGCCCGGCGTTGCTGGTCTCGGCGGGCACCGCGCCCTCCTCCTCGGAGGCGGCCGCCACCTCGCCGGGGGCCGCCACCGGCGTCTGGCCGATGGCCAGGATCTGGGCCTTCTGGTACACGTAGCGGGGGTCGGCCGAGAGGGCGCCGGTGCAGGAGCCGCCCTCGCCGGCCCCGGCTGCGCCCTCGTTCTCGGCCACGGGCGCGTCGCCCTCACCACCGGCGCTCTCGCAGGGCGGGGCGGACATGACGTTCACGTAGTCGCCGGGCTGGAGCAGGTTGGCCACGCCCCGGACCTGGTCCACGCTGATGGTGATGGCCACCTGGTCCTCGTCGTTGATCTTCTCCAACCGGTCGGCGAAGGTGGCCTGGACCACGGCCGGGTCGGCGAACATGTCGGTGGTGACGATCTGGTTGACGGCCAGGTCGGCGATGGCCACCTTGCCCCCGATGTCGTCGAGGCTGCGCACCGCGTTGGGCGGGAAGAACTTCTTGGGGATCTCGTCCTCGACGATGAGCCCCACCGCCGTCTCCTCGCCGTAGGTGCCCTTGGGCACCTGCTGCTTGACCACGAAGACCTTGACCCGCTCGGCGTCCCCGAAGGCCTCGTCCTTCACGGAGCCGACGTAGCCGTAGATCAGGAAGACGGCGATGGCCCCGACCGCCACGGCGGCGATGGTGATGAGGGTGCGTCGAGAGCCCACTGGGTTCCCCTTGTGGTGAGAGACGGTCCTGGCGGGAGCGGCGGGCGCCGCTCCTCATCCGTGCCCTCCCCTGTCGGCGCGAACGGCCGGGGGAACAAGGGTTTCGGCGGAGAACTTGCCGGGGGCTCAGCCCTCGGGCTGGTCAGCCGGGGTCTCCGCCGGGTCGCCGGGCGCCTCCTCGGCGGGAGCGTCGGCGGCGACCGGAGCCTCCTCGGCGACAGCATCGGCACCGGCCGGTGCATCGTCGGCGGCGGCCGGAGCCTCCTCGGCGGGAGCGTCGGTGGCGGCCGGGGCCTCCTCGGAGGCGGCGTCGGCCACGACGGCGGGCGGCTCGCCCTCGGCCACCGGGGCCTCACCGGTGGCGAAGCCCTGCTCGGCCTCGTACTCGGCCCAGGCCTCCTCCACCGCCGGGTCCTCGGCCCACTCGGCGCCGATGTAGTTGCCCTCGTTGTCGTAGGCGTGCTCGCCGAAGTGCTCCTGGTACTCGGCCGAGACCACGCCGCCCTCGGCGGCCTGCTTGATCGACAGGCTGATCCGCCGGCGCTGGAGGTCGAGGTCGATGATCTTGACCCACAGCTCCTCGCCCGGGGTGACCACCTGCTCGGGCAGGTCGACGTGGTGGGCCGACATCTCCGAGATGTGGACCAGGCCCTCGATGCCGTCGCCGACCTGGACGAACGCCCCGAACGGCACCAGCTTGGTGACCCGCCCGTAGACCAGCTCGCCCACCCGGTGGGAGGTGGCGAACTCCTGCCACGGATCCTGCTGGGTGGCCTTGAGCGACAGGCTGATGCGCTCGCGGTCACGATCGACGTCGAGCACCTGCACGCTGACCTCGTCGCCCACGGCCACCACCGAGCCGGGGTGGTCGACGTGCTTCCACGACAGCTCGGAGACGTGGATCAGGCCGTCCATGCCGCCCAGGTCCACGAAGGCACCGAAGTTGACCACGCTGGACACGACGCCCTTGCGGACCTCGCCCGGCTTCAGGTTGTCGAGGAACTCCTCGCGCTGCTCCTTCTGGGTCTCCTCCAGCCAGGCCCGGCGGGACAGCACCACGTTGTTGCGGTTCTTGTCCAGCTCGATGATCTTGGCCGTGAGCTCCTTGCCCACGTACGGCTGCAGGTCCCGGACCCGGCGCAGCTCCACCAGGGAGGCGGGCAGGAAGCCCCGGAGGCCGATGTCGAGGATCAGGCCGCCCTTGACCACCTCGATGACCGGGCCGGTGACCACGCCGTCGCGCTCCTTGGTGGCCTCGATGTCGCCCCAGGCCCGCTCGTACTGGGCCCGCTTCTTGGACAGGACCAGGCGGCCGTCCTTGTCCTCCTTGGTCAGGACCAGGGCCTCGATCCGGTCGCCGTAGGAGACGATCTCGGAGGGATCCACGTCGTTGCGGATCGACAGCTCACGGCTGGGGATGACGCCCTCGGTCTTGTAGCCGATGTCCAGCAGGACCTCGTCCTTGTCGACCTTGACGATCTTGCCCTCGACGATCTGCCCGTCCTCCACGCTGACCATCGAGGCGTCGACGGCGGCGTCGAAGTCGATCTCCAGGTCGTCGAAGGCGATCGTGCGGGGCACGTACTCCTCGACGGCGTCGGTGGGATCGGCGGTGAGGGTGGTCTGGTCGGACACGGAGGCTCTTCTCGTCGGGCAGGGAGTCGGGGGCGGCACCGGTGCCAACGCACGCGGGGCCGGGCGCCCGGCGGGCGCACAGGGGCGTCAGGCTACCCGGCCGGCCGGCCGCCCCGAAATGGCCGGCCCTCAGGGACGCCGGGCCACCAGCAGGTGCTCGGGGTGCTCCAGATCGGGGGGGCGGGCGGCGTAGCGGCCCGGCTCCACCGACCACACGTGCAGGGGCTCGAGGCCGGCCCCGCGGGCCAGCAGGCGCAGCTCCCGGGGGGTGAAGCAGGTGGTCCACAGGTCGACCTCGGCCTCGACGCCGGCGTCGTCGCGGATGGCGGTGCGCTCGTGGGCCACCCCGGCATCGGCGTCGAAGGTGCTCTCCCCCAGGTGGCGGACCTGGAAGTACGACGAGAAGGCCGACACCGCCAACCGGCCCCCGGGGCGCAGGGCCCGGGCCATCCCGGCCAGCACGGGGGCGTCGCTGGTGGGCTCCCCCAGGGCCGCGGCCCCCTCCCCGGCCGGGCCGCCCTGGAGGCCGAAGGCCCCCTGGCACAGCGAGATGGCGGCGTCGAAGTCGGCCTCGAAGCGCAGGTCACGGGCATCCTGGCGGCTGAAGGTGACCCCCGGCGGGGCATCCCGGCGGGCCACCTCCACGAACCGCTCGCTGATGTCGACGCCGTGCACCTCGATGCCCTGCCGGCCCAGGGCGTGGGCGTGGCGCCCGGGCCCGCAGCCCACGTCCAGCACCCGCATGCCCGGCTCCAGCGCCAGGGCCCCGGCCAGGAACCCCACCTCCTGCTCGGTGCCCTTGGTGAAGGAGTACCGCAGGTAGGTGGCCCCCATGTGCTCGGCCAGGTCCTCGAACCAGTGATCGTGGCTCATCCGACCATGGTGGCCTCCGGGCCCCCCCGGGACCGCTCCGGCGCTAGACAGTCAGCCCATGCGCCGCACGCTGACCGTCACCGCCACCGTCCTGCTCCTGCTGGCCGCCGCGGCCGCCTGCGGCGACGACGGGGACGGCGCCGAGGCCACGACCACCACCACCGGGTCCACCACGACCACCGGGCCGACCACCACGACCGGATCCACCACCACCGAGGGGCCGACCTCCACCGGCGAGGACGAGCCCGGCGGACCGGGCCCCGACGAGGAGGCCGTCGGCGTGGCCTGCCTGGAGGGCGAGATGGAGGTGGTCACGGTGGAGAGCCAGGGCGACATCCCCGGCCTGTCCGGCAGCGAGACCATCACCGCCACCGGCACCTCGCTGCACCTGGCCGTCCCCGAGGAGGGCACCTGGGTCATGGGCGGGACCGAGGGGGGCAAGCTCGACATCGAGGTCGCGCCGGGTGTCACCGGGACCCTGGCCGTGGCCGGGGCCCTGATCGGCAGCTACACCGAGAGCGACGAGGACGAGGTCCGCTTCGAGGTGGACGAGGCCGACGGGACGGCCACGGCCACCGTGGAGGGGGGGAACTTCGGGCCGGTGCCGCTGGACGAGCTGGCCGACCTGTTCTCACCCGAGGGCGAGGCCGAGGTGGCCTGTGCCGGTGACGAGGTCACCATCGACACCGACGGGGCCGCGCTGGTCCTCCGACGGTTGGAGGACACCCCGATCCTGGACGGCCTGGACCAGTAGGTCAGGCCGGCGGCTCGCCCTCGGCCGGCTGGTCCTCGGCGGGCTCGGCCTCCGGCTCCCCGGCGGGCTCGGCCGCCGCCGCCCCGTCGTCCGGGGCCTCGGCCTCGTCGACCGGGGGCAGGCCCTGCTCGTCGCGCAGCAGGGCGTCGAGGGCGGCCCGGTAGGCCTCCTCGGCCTCGATCCGCACCGCCCCGGGCAGGCCCCGGCGCCGCACGTCCTTCAGCCGGGCCGCGGCCCGCTCCTTGGCCTCGACCAGCTCCTCGTGGCGCCGCTCCCGGAGGCGGGCCTCGTTGCGCTCCCGGGCCCGGCGGCTCTGCTCGTCCCGCTCCGCCTGCTGGCGGTCGGCGAACACCCTGGCCGCCGAGTGCTGGGCCGTGCGACGGCCCTGGCGTGTGGCGAGGTCGGGGGTCGGCTCGACCCCTCCGGGTCGGCGGCGTCGGCGTGCGGGCATCGGTCCTCCCTGGGTGGCGGCGCGGGGCGCCGGTGTCCTACTTGGCCTCGGCCCAGCTGGCGCCGAAGGCCAGGTTGACCTCCAGCGGCACCCGCAGGTCGGCGGCGGTGCGCATGACCTCGGTGGTGAGCGGGCCGATGTCGTCCTGCTCCTCGGGCGGCACCTCGAGGATGACCTCGTCGTGGACCTGGAGGATGAGCCGGCTCTCGGCCTCGCGGGCGGCCAGGGCGGCGTCCAGCCGCACCAGGGCCACCTTGAAGATGTCGGCGGCCAGGCCCTGGATGCCGGCGTTCATGGCCTGGCGCTCGCCGGCCATGCGGATCCCCCGGTTGCCGGAGAGCAGCTCGGGGATGGGCCGGCGCCGGCCGAACAGGGTCTCGGTGTAGCCCCGCCCCCGGGCCTCGGCCACCGTCCGGTCCATGTAGTCCTTCACCGCCGGGAAGGCCTCGAAGTAGGCGTTCAGGAAGGCCCGGGCCTCCTCCACCGAGATGGACAGGCGCTGCGAGAGCCCGTAGGCCTCCATGCCGTAGGCCAGGCCGTAGCTGACCATCTTGGCCTTGGCCCGCTGGGTGGAGGTCACGGCGTCGGGATCGACCGAGAAGATCCGGGCCGCGGTGGAGGTGTGGATGTCCTCGCCCCCTGTGAAGGCGGCGATCAGGCCGGGGTCGTCGGCCAGGTGGGCGATGCAGCGCAACTCGATCTGGTTGTAGTCGGCCACCAGGAGCTGGCAGCCCGGGGCCGGCACGAACACGGTGCGAAAGGCCCGGCCCTGCTCGGAGCGGACCGGGATGTTGTGCAGGTTGGGGGCGTCGGAGGAGAGCCGTCCGGTGCGGGCCACGGTCTGGTTGAAGGTGGCGTGGATGCGCCCGTCGGGGCCGATCTCGGCCAGCAGGCCCTCGCCGTAGGTGGAGCGCAGCTTCTCCACCTCCCGGTAGGCCAGGAGGTTGTCGATGATGGGGTGCTGACCCCGCAGCTTCTCCAGGCTCTGGGCCGCGGTGCTGTAGCCCGTCTTGGTCTTGCGCTGGGGGGCCAGGCCCAGCTTGTCGAACAGCACCTCGCGCAGCTGGGGGGTGGAGTTGACCTTGAACTCCATGCCGGCATCGGCCCAGATGGCCTCCTGGAGCCGCTCCACCTCGGCCCGCATGCGGGCGCTGATGGCGGTCAGGCCGTCGCGGTCGACGCCCACGCCGACGATCTCCATGTCGGCCAGCACCCCGACCATGGGGGCCTCGATGCCGTCGTGGAGCATCCGCAGGCGCTGGGCGTCGAGGACCTCCATCAGGGGCTCGACCAGGTGGGCCACCCCCAGGGCGGTGCGGCAGGCGGCCCGGGCCGCCTGGGCGTCGAGGTCGACCTCCTCGTGGCCGAAGGCCAGCTGGCCGTCGGGCACCTCGTCGTCGTCCCGGGCCAGGCTGGCGTGGGCGTAGCGGGCCAGGAGGGGGTCGAGGTCGTAGCGGCCCTCGGCCGGGTCGAGCAGGTAGGCGGCCAGGGCGGTGTCCAGGGCCAGGTGGGTGACCTCGGTGGCCAGGCGCTGGGCCGGGTCGGTGCGGGCCAGCCACCGCAGCAGGGGCTTGGCGTCGTGCCCGGCCACCGGCCGGGTGCTGAGGGTGTCGGCCAGGGCGGCCCGCACCCGCTCGGCCCGCAGCAGGGGGGCCGGCAGCCACAGCACCTCGTGGGCCTCGGCGTCGACCACCAGGGCCAGGCCGACCGGGTCGGAGGACCAGGTCGGGGCGGCGGCGAAGGCAGCGGCGGCGGCCAGCGGCCGGTCGCCCACCGCGGCCAGCTCGGCCAGCCGGCCCACCGCGGCCTCCTCGCCGTCGACCTCCTCGACGTGGGCCTCCAGCACCGTGGACTCGCTGCCCAGGCTCCCCAGGTCCGAGCCCAGGGCCTCGACCAGGCGGTCCCACAGCGAGCGGAACTCCAGGAACTCGAACAGCCGCTTGACCTCGTCGGTGTCGGGGTCGCCCATGACCAGGTCGTCCAGCTCCACGTCGAGCTGGACGTCGCGCCGGAGCACGATCATCTCGGCGTTGGAGCGGACCTGGGCCTCGTGGGCCGCCAGGTTCTCGCGCAGCTTGGGGGTCTGGTCGCCGACGTGGGCGAACAGCTCGTCCAGGTCCGGGTGGGCGTTGATGAGGCCGGCGGCCCGCTTCTCCCCCACCCCGGGCACGCCGGGCAGGTTGTCCGACGGGTCGCCCCGCAGGGCGGCGTACAGCACGTAGAGCTCGGGCCGGACCCCGGTGCGCTCCTCGATGCCGGCCTCGTCGTAGAGGACGTAGTCCGACACCCCCCGGCGGTTGTAGAGCACCTTGACGTGGGGGTCCTCGACCAGCTGGTAGGCGTCGCGGTCGCCGGTGACGATGAGGACGTCGCGCCCGGCGTCGCGGGCCCGGGTGGCCAGGGTGGCGATGATGTCGTCGGCCTCGACCCCGGCCTGCTCCAGGGTGGGGAGCTCGAGGGTGTCGATGACCTGGCGGACCAGCGGGAACTGCTGGCGCAGGATGTCCGGGGCCTCGGAGCGACCCGCCTTGTAGCTGGGGACCATCTCGTGGCGGAACGTGGGCTCGGGGCGGTCGAAGGCCACCACGATGCCGTCGGGGCGGTGGTCGCGCAGCAGGTTCACCAGCATGGAGGTGAAGCCGAACACGGCGTTGGTGACCTGGCCGGAGACGGTGGTGAGGTCGGGCGGGAGCGCGAAGAAGGCGCGGTAGATCAGTGAGTTCCCGTCGATCAGCATCAGGGCCATGCGGGCCTCACCCTAGGAGGCCGGCGGGAGGGGTGGGACGCCCGGGGTGGGCGCTCAGGCCTGGGGGGCGAGGGCCCCGGCCAGCACGTCGTCGGCCACGGCCCGCATGGTGCGCCGCTCCCGCATCGCCGTCTTCTGGATGAAGGAGAAGGCCGCCCCCTCGGTCAGGCCGTGGTCGTCCATGAGCCGGCCCTTGGCCCGGTCGACGGCCTTGCGGCTCTCCAGCTGCTCCTCCAGGGAGGTGGCCTGGTCGTGGAGGGCCTTCATCTCCCGGAAGCGGCCCAGGGCCACCTCGATGGCCGGGAGCAGCTCGGCCTTCTGGAACGGCTTGACCAGGTAGCCGAGGGCCCCGGCGTCGCGGGCCCGCTCGATCAGGTCGCGCTGGCTGAAGGCGGTGAGGATGAGGACGGCGGCGATGCGCTCGCCGGCGATCTCCCGGGCCGCCGAGAGCCCGTCCAGGCCCGGCATCTTGATGTCCAGGATGGCGATGTCGGGCCGGTGCTCGCGGACGAGGCGCACCGCGTCGTCGCCCCGCCCGGTCTCGGCCACCACCTCGTAGCCCTCCTCGCGGAGGGTCTCGGACAGGTCGAGGCGGATGATGGCCTCGTCCTCGGCGATCACCACACGGGTCGGCATCGTCGGCTCCCCTGGTCGTCGGTCGGGCGGGTGGGGTGGGCCGGGGCGGCGCCGGGGCCGGGGGGTCCGGTCACGAGGACCGGCCGGCCTGGAACCGGTCGAGCAGCTCGTCCTGCACCTGCTCCAGGCGGGTGATCTCCTCGGCCACCGCGGCCCGGTGGCGACGCATGGCCGCGGCGTGGCCCTCCGACTCGTGGTGGTCGTGCTCGGCCATGGGGGTCTCCGACACCAGGGCCCGGATGCGGGCGTCGTCGGCCTCGTCGGCCAGCTGCAGGAGCTGCTCGTCGGTGACGACCAGCTCCTGCCGCAGGCGCTTCAGCCGGGTCGCCACGTCGCGCAGACGACGTTCGACGAGGACCCGGGCCATGCCGGCGGAGTCTAGAGGTGCCGGCCACGGCCCCGGGACGGCAGGATGCCGGGGTGCCCCGCCTCCTGGCCCTCAGCTTCATCTGGGGGTGGTCGTTCCTGTTCATCAAGGTGGCGGGCCAGGACCTGACGCCCACCGCGGTGGCCTGGGGCCGGTGCCTCCTGGGGGCCGCGGCCCTGCTGGCCGTGGTGCGCCTCCAGGGCCTGACGCTGCCGCGCGACCGCCGGTCCCTGGGGCACTTCCTGGTGGTGGGGGCGACGGGCTCGGCCGTGCCCTTCAGCCTGCTGGCCTGGGGCGAGCAGCACATCGCCTCCGGCCTGACCGCCGTGCTCAACGCCAGCACGCCCCTGTTCACCGCCGGCCTGGCCGTCCCCCTGCTGCGCGAGCGGCTGCGGCCCCAAGTGGTGGCCGGCCTGGCCGTGGGCCTGGTCGGGGTGGGCGTGGTGGCCGGCGTCGGCCGCTCCGACCTGGCCGGCACCGAGGCCCTGGCCGTCGCCGCCCCGGTGGTGGCCGGCCTCTTCTACGGGTTGACCTTCTGCTGGGCCGCCCGCCACCTCATGGGCCTGCCGGCCGTGGTGGCGGCGACCGGCCAGGTCCTGGGGGCCACCGTCCTGCTGGCCCCGGTGGCGGTGGCCACCTCGGTGAGCCACGGCACCATGCCCGGACCCCGCCAGATCGGCTCCCTGGTGATGCTGGGGCTGGTGGGCACGGGGGTGGCCTACGTCCTCAGCTTCCGGATCATCGCCGAGCTGGGGGCGACGGTGGCCTCGCTGTGCACCTACGTCATCCCGGTGGTGGCCCTGGGCGTCGGGGCGGTGGTGCTCGACGAGCGGGTCGGCGTGCGGACGCTGGTCGGAGGGGCGGTCATCGCCGCCTCGGTGGCCCTGGTCACCCGGGCCCGCCAGCCACCCGCCGACCCCACCGGGCCGCCCTCGGGCCGGTCGGCGCCGCTCCCCCTGCCCGACGCGGCCCCTCCCCCGCCGGCGGGGCCGGTCCCCCCGGCCCGGCGCCGGGCCCTGGGGACCGGGGTGGTCCTGGCCCTGGCCGCGACCACGGCCCTGGCCGGCTGCGGGGCCGGAGGGAGCGACGGCGACACCGCCTGCGGGCCGGTGCGGAGGGAGCCGCTGGATCGCCGGTCGGTGCACGTGCTGCCGGGGGCGGGGGCCGTCGAGTACCGGACCGATCCCCCCACCTCCGGCCCCCACCTGGCCACCCCCTCGACCACCGACGTGCGCGACACCCCGCTGGCCCCCGAGGTTCAGGTGGGCCTGCTGGAGGAGGGCGGCGTCCTGCTCCAGCACACGGGCCTGGACGCCACGGCCCGGGACGCGGTGGAGGCCCTGGCCGGCGAGGGCGTGGTCGTCGCCCCCGCCCCGGATCTACCCGAAGGGGCGGTGGTGGTGGCCACGGCCTGGGTCACCAAGCAGTCCTGCCCCGAGGTGGACGTGGCCACCCTCCGGCGCTTCACCGCCGACCACGTCGACCGCGGGCCGGCCCACGGCTAGCCGGCCGGTCGCCGGTCGTCCCCGTCCCGGCCTTGCACCGCCCGGCACCGCCCGCCCCAGGGCTACGCTCGGCCCGCTGGCCCGGATGGCGCAATTGGCTGACGCGGAGGACTCAAAATCCTCTGTCCGCGAGGACATGCGGGTTCGATCCCCGCTCCGGGCACGGGGACCGGCCGCGGGGGCCGGTCCCACCGGAACCCGCTGCCGGGCCGGGGCCCGGGTCCCGTAGATTCGGCCCCATGCCCGGTCCCGCCGCCCTGACGACGCCCGTCGTGCGCCGGCTCCGGCGCGTGGTGCTCCTGGGCGCGGCCCTGGCCGCGGTGGCCCTGGCCCGGGACCGGGTCATCAACGACGTCGAGCGGCGCGACGGCGAGCGCCTGGGCCTGGGCGGCGGCTGAGGCCGGGCGGTCAGGCCGGGAGATCCTTCAGGGCCCGCAGGAGCTTGGTGGGCGTGTCCTTGGGGGAGATCTTGGGCCAGGCCGCCAGCACGGCCCCGTCCGCCCCGATCAGGAAGGCGGAGCGGATGATCCCCATGTAGGCCTTGCCGTAGAGCTTCTTCTCGCCCCACACGCCGTAGCTCTCGGCCACCTCGTGGTCGGGGTCGGAGAGGAGGGTGAAGCCCAGCCCGTACTTCTCGTCGAAGCGGGCCAGCTTGGCCGGCAGGTCGGGGCTGATCCCGATGACGGCCGTGTCGCCGATCTCGCCGGCCACGTCGCGCAGGCCACAGGACTGGGTGGTGCAGCCCGGGGTGTCGGCCTTCGGGTAGAAGTACACGAGGACCGGGTGGCCGGCGTGGTCGGCCAACGCGACCTGCTCCCCCCGCTGGTCCAGGAGGGCGATCGGGGGGGCGGGGGTGCCGGGTTGGGGAGCCATGGCCGGACAGCGTGCCAGACCGGCCATCAGGGCACGTTCACCAGGTGGGCGGCGGCCGAGGCGAAGTAGGACAGCAGGGCGTCCTCCCGCTCGGCGGGCAGGGCCTCGGCCCGCACCGCGGCCTCCATGTGCCCGTACCAGGCCCGGGCCTCGGCCGCCCCGATGGCGAAGGGGGCGTGGCGCATCCGCAGGCGGGGGTGGCCCCTGGTGTCGGAGTAGTGGGCCGTCCCGCCCCCCCAGTACTGGGCCAGGAACCCCGCCGTGTGCTCGCGGGGCCCGCTGAGGTCCTCGGGGTACAGGGGCCGCAGCACGGGGTCGCTCTCGACACCCTCGTAGAAGCGGCGGGCCAGCCGGTCGAAGAACGGGCGGCCGCCCACCGCCTCGTACAGGGTTCCCGGCTCGGGCTCGGGGGACGCAGCCATCCCCCCGAGGCTAGGAGGGCGCGCTCAGGCCTCGGCCACCGGCATGGGGAAGATCCACCGCTGCAGGGTGGCCTTGAGCTCGTCCTCCCGGATGGGCTTGGTCAGGTAGTCGTCGAGGCCGGCGGCCAGGGCGTGCTCCCGGTCGCCGTCGAGGGCCCGGGCGCTGACCCCGATGACCGGCGTGTGGTAGCGGTCGCTGCGGCTCTGGTCCAGGGCCCGGATGCGGGCCGTGGCCTCGAAGCCGTCCATGCCGGGCATCATGATGTCCATGAGCACGGCGTCGTAGGTGCGCTGGGAGCAGGCCTCCACCGCCTTGGCCCCCGAGCTCACGATCTCGGTCGCGTAGTTCAGGCGCTTGAGCGTCCCGGCCGCGACGAGCTGGTTGAGCCGGTTGTCATCGACGAGCAACACGGTCGGCATCAGAAGGGTCCTTTCGGTGGGCCGGCGTCCACCAGGACTCCGGTGACGTCGGTGGCGCTCCGCGGATCGGCACCCTTGGGGTCGACCAGGGTGTCGATGATCCGACGGAGCAGGTAGGTGTTGCGGACAGGCTTGACCAGCACCGAGTGGATGCCGGCCTCGTGGGCGGCACGGCGCGACACGTTGGGGTCCGAGGTGAGGAGCAGGACGACGGTCTCGGCCCGCGGGTCCTGGGCCCGCAGGACCTGGCCCAGGCGGACGCCGTCCATGCCGTCGAGCTGGTACTCGATCAGGGCCAGGGCGTAGCGGCCGGTCGTGCGCCCGTAGAGCTCCAGGGCGTCCTCGCCGGTGGCGGCCTGGTCGACCACGAACCCCCACGAGTGGAGGGTGTGGGCCAGCACGGTGCGGGTGACGGCGTTGCCCTCGACCACCAGGGCCCGCAGGCCGACGAGGTCCGACAGCCGGGCCTCGACGTCGGGCTGCAGGCCCCCCGGCAGCGGGAAGGTGACCCGGAAGGTGGTGCCGGCCCCCTCCTCGCTCTCGACGTGGATGGTCCCGCCCAGCAGGACGGTGAGGCGCTTGACGATGGCCAGGCCCAGGCCGGTGCCCCCGTGGGTGCGGGTGGTCGAGCCGTCGAGCTGGGAGAACGGCTCGAACAGGCGGCTGCGCTCGCCCTCGGGGATGCCGCAGCCGGTGTCGGTGACCTCGAAGGCCACCGAGTCGGGATCGGCCTCGCCCCGCCGGGCCCGGATCACCACCGTGCCCCGGTCGGTGAACTTCACCGCGTTGGAGGCCAGGTTCAACAGGATCTGGCGGAGCCGCAACGGGTCGCCCCGGCGGCGGCTGTTGAGGTCGGGGTCGCAGTAGGCGATGACCTCCAGGCCCTTCCGGTGGGCGCTCTCGGCCACGATCATGGCCACCTCGCCCACCAGGTCCTCGAGGTCGAGGTCGATCTCCTCCAGCTCCAGCTTCTCGGCCTCGATCTTGGAGAAGTCCAGCAGGTCGTTGATGAGGCCCAGGAGCCCCTCGGCCGAGATGGACACGCCGATGGCCATCTCCCGCTGCTCGGCGTCGAGGTCGGAGTCGAGGAGCAGGCCGGTGAGGCCGATCACCGCGTTCATCGGGGTGCGGATCTCGTGGCTCACGGTGGCCAGGAAGTGCGACTTGGTGATGGAGGCCTGGATGGCCTCGTCGTGGGCGGTGGACAGCTCGGCGCTGAGCTGGTCGCTCTCCAGGATCACCACCAGGTGGAGGGCCACGCTGAGGCACAGCACCCCCAGGGCGATCCACACCAGGGCGGGGTCGAGCTGCTGGCCGGTGAGCCGGTAGGCCCCGGCGCCGGCCAGCACGGCCACCGCCGAGACGCTGGGCACGGCGGTGAGCAGGCGGTTGCGACGGCCGGTGGGGGCCGTGTCGGGCCCGGGGGCCAGGGACCGGGCCGCGGCCACGATGACCAGGGCGAAGCCGCCCACCCGGCCCACGTCGTCGTAGCGGATCTCGGCGAAGGGGCTGAGCGGGCTGATGTGGGCGAAGGCGGCGTCGGCCACGACCACGGCCCCCAGCCCCAGGGCCAGCGGGACCCACCACTGCGACCGGCTCCGGGGCACCCGGGTCGAGGAGGCCAGCAGCACCGAGACCACCGCGATGTGGAGCAGGGGCTGGGCCAGCAGGACGGTGCGCTCCAGCGGCGGGGTCAGGGCCGAGGACTCGAACGTGGCCCGGAACACCAGCATCCAGCTGACGAACAAGGTGCAGGACCCGATCATGATGCCCTCGAGGAGGGCCCGGACCCGGGTCACGGGACGGGTCGGCCCGTCCACCAGGAGCAGCACGCCGGCCAGGGTGCCCAGGGCGGCGGCCAGGCTCCCGACGTCGGCGGAGGAGGCTCCGGCCCCGACCTCGGGACGGGGCGTCCCCTGGAACGACCAGCCGGCCCGACCCGCGGCCCACAGGCCGGCGCCCAGGGCCAGCAGCCACCAGGCCAGGCGGGCCCGCCCGGTGTGACGCCGGGCGGCCACCACGCAGGCCACCCCGGCGGCCAGGGCCACCAGCACCTGGGCCACGTCCCGGAGGTCGCGGCCGGTGCTCCAGCGCAGGAGGACGGCCATGAGGACCAGGGCCAGGGCCCCCCGCACCGCCATCGAGGGGGTGACCTGGATGCCCTGCGTCTCGTCGAGGATGCGGGTGCGGGCCGACTCGAGGGATCGGGCGGCGTCGTCGAGGGCCACGTCCCGCCGGTGGCGCGCCGAACGACCCGGCCGCCCCCTCGTCGTGTCGCGGAGGTGTGATCGCCCTCCCATCAGCAGCCCTTCCACCAGATCGGATCCCGGCTGGACCCCCATCGGCCGTGGTCAGGCCGACATGAGCACCGCGCGTGAAGATGTGCCGACCGGCCTACGCAGAGCGGTCGTGACGTTGACAGGGGCTCGGCTAGGGTCCCGGGCAGGGGTCGGTGCCCAGGCACGGAAGGCCCTCACAGTGGCCGATGGGAGGGGTCCATGAGCTACATGTCCTCCGGTGCCGGGTGGTGGCAGGCCTCGGATGGCAACTGGTACCCCCCGGACGCCTCCGCCGGGTGGTGGCAGGCCTCCGACGGCCGCTGGTACCCGCCCGCGGCGTTCTCCGGCCACCCGCCCTCCGACACCACGGAGGCCTCCCGCCCGACCGCAGCCACCTCAACGGGCCGCTCCCCCCTCATCCCGCAAGACCCGCCACCCCCGGCTGAGGACGTCGTGGACCCCGGCAGCCCCACCGGTCGCACCCTGGTGGCCCGAGCCACGGCGGTGGCCGTCCTCGACTGGGCCAGCTCGGTGGCCGAACCGCTGGCCCGCTTCGCCGCCACCCACGGGAGCGGGGCCGCGGCCGCGGCCCCGCTCCGCCGGCCTGGGGCCGATCCCGCCACCGAGCTGCACCGGGCGCTCGAGGAACTCCGATCCGGGGAGAGCACCCTCCTCTCCCTCACCTCCCACCGGGATGCGGTGGCGGCGCGCCTCGCCGACGCCGGCCGGGCCGCACTGGCGCTACAGATCAAGTTGATCCTGGCCGGTGCCGCCCTGGTCCTGCTCCTCCTCATCCTCCTCGCCCTCCTCGCCTGATCGGCGGGGCGCCACCGGCGCCGCTCACCGCCCCGACCCCCTAGGAGCACCGCCCATGGGCAAGGCCGACCACCTCCGCGCCGACCTGGCCTCGATCGAGGACCGCCTGGTGGCGCAGCGCCGCCACCTCGGGGGCCTGGTGGCGGTGGCCACCGAGGCCCAGGCCGCGGTGGTCGGTGCCGCCCGGAGCGCCGTCGAGGAGGCGGACCGGCACCTGGCCCACCTCGAGAGCGCGCTCTCGCCCCCCCACGCCCTGGCCTGGGACCACGAGGCCTGGTCCCGGTGGGACCGGTCCCAGGGCGAAGGCGACCGCGGCCGCCTCCGGGTCGGCGCCCACCTCGACCGGCGCTCGGGCCATGACCTCCACGTGGCCGACACCGTGGGCCTGGTGGGATCGGGCCGCTCCCTGCTCATCACCAGCCGCGGCCCCGAGCAGGCGGCTCAGGCCGAGGCCCTGCTCCAGTCCCTGGTGGCCCGCCTGGCGCTCGCCTTTCGCGAAGGCGCCTCCTTCGTGCTCCTCGAGCCGGCCCACAGCGGCGGGCCCCTGGTGCGCATGGCCAAGGCCCTCCTGACGGCCAAGACGGCCAGCAGCCGGGACCAGGTGCGGGTCGCCCTGGAGGAGGTCACCGCCCGCATCGAGCGCATCGGCACCGAGCACCTCTCGTCGACCCGGCCCACCTTCGAGGACCTGCCCGAACGGGAGCAGCTCGACATCGGCCTGCAGTTCGTGGTGGCCAGCGAGTTCCCCAGCCGCCTCAGCGAGCGGGAGATCGAGGCCCTGGACGTGGCGGCCAACGACGGGCCCGAGAAGGGCACCTACGTCATCGTCCACTGGCACCTCGACGAGGAGCTGCCCATCACGGTGCGCCGGGCCCCGTTCACCGCCTCGACGCGCATCGACGTCGGGGCCCGGCAGGGCACCCTCGCCGGGGCGGCCGAGACCACCACCCGGTTCGACGCGGTGGGCGCCGAGGTCGAGGCGCACCTCCACGGGATCGAGCGGACGGCGCCGGCCTCCCGGGCCGTCACCTGGGGCGAGGCGGTCGGGGTCCAGGCCGACCAGATCTGGGCCGGTGACGCCAGCCGTGGCATCACCACGCCCCTGGCCGTGGGGGGCGCGGGCGACGACACCATCTCCGTCACCTTCGGCACGGACGCCGACGGCGAAGCAGTCAGCCACGGCGTGGTGGCCGGCCAGACCGGCAAGGGCAAGTCGCGCCTCCTCCACGCCCTCCTCTGCGGCCTCGCCGTCCGCTACTCGCCCGAGGAGGTGGGCTTCTACCTCATCGACGGCAAGAGCGGCCTGGAGTTCGAGGCCTACCGCGGCCTGCCCCACGCCCGCGTGGTGTCCCTCCACACCGCTCCGGCTCTGGCCCGCAGCGTGCTCTCGGAGCTGGAGGTGGAGATGGGCCGGCGGGCCAAGCTCTTCACCGACGCCGGCGTCAACGACCTCGCCAACTACCGGGCCGGGGGAGGTCCGGAGCGGCGCCTGCCCCGGATCCTGTGCGCCATCGACGAGTTCCAGGAGGTGTTCCAGGAGGGCGGCGAGGACGAGGGCATGCGCCTCCTCAGCCTCATCACCGCCCAGGGCCGGGCCTACGGCATCCACCTCCTGGTGGCGTCGCAGAGCTTCCAGCCGTCGGGCCTGCGCAACCCGGGGAAGTTCTACGGCAACGTGGCCCTGCGCATGGCCCTGCCCCTCGACCGGGCCGAGCTGGAGGCCGTGGACCTCTTCGGCGGTGCCGCCGGGCGCAAGCTGGTCATCGACACCTGCACCACCGGTGGCCGGGTGGTGATCAACGATCGGAGCGGCCGCGGCAGCCACAACCGCCCCGGGCGCGTGGCCTTCATCACCGACGACGAGGTCACCGCCCTGGTCGCCACCCTGGCCCAACGGGCCGAGGACGGCGGGCGGTACCGCCCGCCGGTGGTGTTCCACGGTGGGCAGGCACCGAGCCTGCGTGACCACCCGATGGCGGTGCGCGCCCAGGGTGCGACGACGTGGCCGAGCGAGGAGCAGCTCACCACCATGGCCCGGCGCCCCTGCTCGGCCGGGGGCCTCGGGCACGACCGCTGGCAGGCCGGCGAGCGACCGGTCCTGGCCGCCCTGGGCCGGGCCCTCGACGTCCACGGGCAGACCAGCGCCATGCTGCGCCGGGCCGCGGCCGAGAACGTGCTGCTGGTGGGGTCGAGCGAACCGGAGCGCGTCGGCATGCTGCTGGGCGCCCTCACGGTCATGGCCATGGTCCACCCCCCCTCGCGGTTGGAGCTGGCCGTGCTCGATCGGAGCTTCCCCGGCTCGGACCACAGCTCCCTGCTGACCGATGTGGTGGCCCGCCTGGCCCACGGCCGTCACCCGACCCGGGTGGTGGGGCCCACCGGGGGCGGGGCACCCGGGGACCCCATCGAAGACAGCGCCGCGGCCCAGGCCGCCTTGGTCGAGTCGGTGGCGGCCGAGGTCGAGCGCCGGCGGGCGTTGCCGGAGGTCGAGGTGGCCCAGCTCCCCAGCCTGGTGTTCGTCGGCCACGACCTCGACCGCTGCGACGCCCTGCGCCAGGTCGAGGACGCCTACGGCTCGTCGGAGAGCGAGCTCGGGGCTCGGCTCTCGCTCGTGTTCGGCAAGGGCCCGCCGGTGGGCGTGCACTCGCTGTGCAGCTTCGCCTACGTGGGCGCGGTGACCGCGGTGGTCGGCACCTCCGGCCTCAACCAGGCCTTCCGCCATCGCGTCGCCCTGCAGATGTCCGACGACGAGTCCTTCGAGCTGCTGCGGTCCAGCGCAGCCAGCAAGCTGCCCTCGGCGGCCGGCGAGATCGGGGCCCGCCAGGCGGTGACCGCCCTGTACCTCGATCGGCAGTCCAACGTGGCCATGCCCTTCAAGCCCTACACCGCCTTCGCCGTCGACGGGACGGGCTCGATCGTCGACGACGTCACCGCCGTGACCGAGCAGCTCGCCCGGTGGGGGACGGCCTGACGTGGACGACCAGTTGGAGGCGCTGCGCCGCTTCGACCACGAGCTCCGGGACTTCAACGATGAGCTGCGGCGGGCCCTGGCCGACCTCGACCGCCGCTACCAGGGGACCGTGACGGTGTGGGACGACTCCGTGCGCCGGACCCTCGGCGCCCGCATCGAGGAGGCTCGTGGCCCGGTGGACCACTACCTGCGCCACGACGCAGAGGCGTTCGAGCGGTTCATCACCGAGCGCATCAGGCGCCTCCACAGGTACCTCCATGGCCGTTGACGAGGAGCACCTGCTGCGGGTGCTGGTCGAGTTCCGCGACGATCTCGCTCGCCACCGCCTCCGGCTCGCCGGCCAGGTGGACGGGATGGAACGGGCCTACTCGATGCTGGGGGAGGCGGTGGCCGGGCGGGCCGCCGACGAGCTCCTCCAGCGGTCACGGCGCAGCCGCGAGGCCTTCGGGGCCTACGACGAGGCGGTGCGCGCCATCACCCTGGTGCTGAGCGATCGCATCGCCGCCCTGCAGGGAGCCTGACCGTGGCGCTCGACCCGGCCCACGTCCTGCGCTTCCTCGAGAGCCTGGAGGGGGAGATGCAGCAGTGGGCCCGGACCTCCCACCAGCTGGTGGCGGCCGCGGAGCGGGACCAGCTCCACACCGCCGAGGGGGTGGCCGTCACCCGCGCCCAAGCCCGATCCTGGGGGGACCGCCTGGAGGAGGATGCCGACGCCGTGGGCCAAGGGGTGGCCACGGCCGCCTCGGTCGAAGCGGGGGCGGCCACCGCCAGCCAGCACGCCGCCCGCGGGGCCGTGGAGGCCGCTGCCGCCCTGGCCGACGCCGAGCGGGCCGAGAGCGAGGCCGAGGCCCGACGAGCGCAGGTCGAGCAGCAGCTGAACCACGCCCGAGCGGAGCTGCAGGCGGCGTGGGTCGAGCATGGTGCCGCCCAGGCCTGGCTGGGCCGAGCGCAGGTCGACCTGGCCGCGGCCCAGGCCGCGCTCAATGCCTGCCTGCGGGGCCCCCGGGGACCCCAGGGGCAGTTGCCCAACTGCTCCGGTCCCGCCCGCCGGGCGGCCACGGCCGAGGACGAGGTGGCCCAGGCCCACGGGGCGCTGGCCCGCGCCGTGGCCCGGGTGGAGCGAGCCCAGCAGCAGGTGGCCCACCTGGAACGGGTCCTCGCCGAGGTGGTCGGGGCCGTCGACGTGGCCCGCGACAGCGTGGCCACCGCCTGCCGGGCGGTCGTCCTGGCCGGGGAGGCCACCTCCTGGGCCCACACCGCCCACCAGGAGGCCGAGTCGGCCAGCCGGTGCGCCCGCCACGCCTCGGAGGCACTGGAGGGCGAGCGAGCGGCCGTGGCTGCGCTCTCCCTCCAGGCCGCCGCCGCCACCGAGGCCGTCGAGGACGCCGAGGTCGAGGGTCGCCGCGGGCGGGAGGCCCAGCGTCGCGCCATCGACCGCCTCCGGGGGGCGGGCTCCGAGCTGCGCGACCGCATGGACGCCCTCCGGGCCTACGACACCCCCGACCTCTGAGGCCGACGTGGACGACGAGCTCTGGAGCGCCGACCGCCAGACCGAGCGACTGCGCGCCCTCCGATCCGAGGGGACGTCGGTCTGGCGGGACTCGGCCGCCCGGGAGGTCTCCGCTCGCTGGCTCGACCCCCATGACGACCTCGCCGGCCAGTTCGTCGCCGCCTCGCGCCACCAGGCCGATGGCCTAGCCGTCGCCCACCGGGCCCAGCTCGAGGCCGAAGCTCAGGCTCAAGTGGCGGCGGCCCGGGCGGGGGACACCGCGGCCTGGCTGCAGGAGCTAGGGGACAGCGCAGAGCGGGCCCAGGCCGCCTGTGCCGAGGCCGACGGCGCCGCCAACCGCTCGTCCCTGGCCACCGCCCTGGCCCGGGACGAGACGGCCCGGGCCCGCACGATCCTGAGCAGCGCCCGGTGAGCGGCGACGAGGCGGGACGCCCAGAGGTCCCCGGCTACGAGATCGTCCGGGAGCTGGGTCGGGGGGGCTTCGCCACCGTGTACGAGGCCCAGCAGCTGTCCGTCGACCGGCGGGTGGCGCTCAAGGTGGTGGCCACCTCGGGGCTGAGCCCGGACGTGACCCGGCGCTTCCGGAGCGAGCTCCGCACCATCGGCACCCTGTCCTGGCACCCCCACGTGGTGGCCCTGCACGATGGGGGCATCACCCCGGCCGGGGTCCCCTTCCTGGCCATGGAGCTCGTCGCCGGAGGATCGTGGGGTGACCGCGTCGACCAGGATGGCCCCTGTCCTCCCGACACGGTGCTGGCCGTGGGCCTCCAGGTGGCCGACGCCCTGGCCGCCGCCCACGACGCCGGCATCGTGCACCGGGACGTCAAGCCCGAGAACGTCCTCGTCGGACGGCGGGGCGAGGCCCTGCTGGCCGACTTCGGCGTGGCCACGCTGACCGACGGCACCGGCTCGGTCAGCGGGTCGTTCGTCGGCACGTTGCTCTACGCCGCTCCGGAGCTGCTGGAAGGCACCAGGGCCGACCCGGGCTCGGACATCTACGCCGTCGGCGCCACCCTCTACACGTTGGCCCGGGGCCGAGCGGCCCACGCCTCCGAGGAGGACGACGAATCCCCGGCGGCCGTCATCCACCGGGTGCTGTCGGCCCAGCCACCGCCGCTCCCCCCCGACGTGCCGCGCCCGCTGGCGTCGGTCATCGAGCGGGCCATGGCCCGGGAGCCGGAGGGGCGGCCCGCCTCGGCCGAGGAGCTGCAGGCCGAGCTCCGGGAGGCCGCCGCCGCCCTGGCCGGCGGCGCGGCGGCGGAAGCACCCGAGGGCGGGGCCCCAGCCACCATCGCCTACCGGCCGGGCCTACCGGCGCCCGGACCGGTGGCCCCGCCCCCGGTGGTCGAACCGACCGAGCCCCCCGGCTCGGTCGAGGACGCCACGCCCGCACCCCCCGCCCCTCCGGCGCCTCCCGCGGCAGCGACGCCCGCGCCTCCCCCGCCCCCGACCTTCCCCCCTCCGCCCACCGGGCCGGTCCTGTCCTCGGCGCAGGAGTCGGAACGCCTGGCCTCCCTCCCCCCGCCACCGGGAGCTGTCGACCCGGCCCCGCCGAGGCCGACCGAGCCGGACCCGTACGGGGCGCCCTTCGCCCACCGCCAGACCACCCACGACCGCACCTTCCCGGTTCCCGTCCCCGTTCCCGTGCACCGACCGGCTCCGGTCCCGGTGCCGGCGTACGGCGGCCCCGTCCCCTGGCACGACGGCCCCCGGCCCGAGGTGAGGTCGTCGATGTGGCGCTCCCTCCTGGCCGCCACGTTCTGCTGCGCCCCCATCGGGCTGGGGTACGCCATCCAGGCCCACCTCCGGTTGATCAGGGTCGGTGGCGGCCTGCGCCGACCCCGACCGAAGGGCCGGCTGGCCGTCGCCGTCGCCTACGCGTGGTCGGCAGCCATGCTGGTGGTGCCCCTCATCTTCTTGCTCAGCAGCCTCTTCGAGCTCCGCGACACCACCAGCCGCTACCGGGGCCGATGGGAAGGCACCGGCGCCGGCGTGACCCTGACCGTGGCGCTCGAGCCGACCGCCAGCGGCCTGGCGATGGAGGGCACCTTCACGTCACGGTCGACGGGCCTGGAGTGCTCGGGCCGCTACCACAACTCGGACTTCGACGATGCCGATGTCACCTTCGACGTCGCTGGGCGGTGCAACCCTCCGATCGACCTGCCGGCGACCGTCCAGATGTCCCTGAGCGAGGACGGGGAGACCCTGACCGTCCACACCCCCGGCACCATCACCCGCCTTCGCAAGCAGAGCTGAAGGCGGCCGGCCCCCGCAGCCATGGCCCCACGTGCGAGGCTCCCTGGCATGGCCCGCCTGCTGCGTCGACTCGGGGCGTGGCTCCGCGCCGACAGCCCCGTCGGGCCCGACCAGATCGTGCCCGTCTCCCTCGGCTCGGACCTGCCTCGCACCCAGCTCATCGTCGAGACCTGCCGGTCCGAGGGGCTGGTGGTGGAGCTCGAGCCCCACGTCAGCCACGCGTACCCGTTCCTCGGCTCCGATCAGCGCATGCTGGTCCGGGGCGCCGACCTGGCCGCGGCCGAGGCCATCATCGCCGACATCGACGCCGGGACGTAGGCCCCACCTGCGCCGACGGCCAGCTGCTCCCCGACCATCGCCGACACGCGGTCCCCGCTCCGACGCCGCCGGGCCTCGGCGCTCAGCGCGTCCAGGGGGTGCCATCGCGTGCGACGGTCACGGGGAGCACGTCACCCTCGCAGACCGAGCGCCACACCGTCCTCGGGTGGACATCGATCGGGATCTGGACGGGGAGGCCTGGCCAACGCCCGGGAACGTCGGCGGCCGATCGGCCCGGCGGGCCGGCCAGTCGACCGTTCACATCAGCTGCAGCCGCTGGTGCTGCCGCAGCTGGGGCAGGCGTGGCAGGAGCCGGCCCGCATCATCTGGACACCGCACTGCATGCAGTACGGGGCGTCGGAGTGGCGAGCCTCGGGGCGGGCCTGGGGCACCTGGGGGGCGGGGGTATCGTCGAGCACGCCGGCCCGCTCCAGCAGGCTGCGCTGCCCGCCCTCGTCCTGCTCCTCCATCTCCCGGGCCAGCTCGGAGGCCGAGGGGACCGACTTGGGGTCGGCCGGGATCTCGGAGCCCTGGCGGGTCTGGGTGACCGTCTCCTCCACCCCGGGGAGGGTGGGCTGGGTCCGCTCCGACACGGTGAGGATGCCCAGCTCGGCCCGCTCCTCGTAGGTGAGGTACTGGACGGCCAGGCGACGGAACATGTAGTCGACCAGCGACGAGGCGATGCGCAGCTCGGGGTCGTCGGTCATGCCGGCCGGCTCGAAGCGGGTGTTGGTGAAGGTCTCCACGTAGGCCCGCAGGGGCACGCCGTACTGGAGGCCGTAGCTGATCGACACCGCGAAGGCGTCCATGATCCCGGCCAGGGTCGAGCCCTGCTTGGAGATGCGGATGAAGATCTCGCCGGGCCGGCCGTCCTCGTACTCGCCGACGCTGACGAAGCCCTTGCAGTCGGCCACCCGGAACTCGAAGGTCTTGGACGTGCGGGTGCGGGGCAGCTTGCGCCGCACCGGCTCCTTGACGGTCACGACCTTCTCGACCACCCGCTCCACGACCCGCTCGACCACCTGGCCGGCGGTGGGCGTGTCCTCGGCGCCCGCCTTCTTGGTCATGGACAGGGGCTGGGACACCTTGCAGCCGTCGCGGTAGATGGCGATGGCCTTGACGCCCATCTGCCAGGCGTCGACGTGGAGCTGCTCCACGTCCTCGACCGAGGCCTCGGTGGGCATGTTGACGGTCTTGGAGATGGCCCCGGAGATGAAAGGCTGGACCGCGGCCATCATCTTCACGTGGCCCAGGTAGTGGATCACGTTGTCGCCCATGGAGCAGGCGAAGACGGCCATGTGCTCGGCGGCCAGGTGGGGGGCGCCCACGATGGTCTTGTTCTCGTCGACGTAGGCCACGACCTCCGCGATGGCGCCCTCGTCGTAGCCCAGGTTGCGCAGGGCGCGGGGCACGGTCTGGTTGACGATGGACATGGTGCCCCCGCCCACCAGCTTCTTCGTCTTGACCAGCCCCAGGTCGGGCTCGATGCCGGTGGTGTCGCAGTCCATCATCAGGCCGATGGTCCCGGTGGGGGCCAGCACCGAGGCCTGGGAGTTGCGGACGCCGAACTGCTCGGCCATCTCGCAGGCCTCGTCCCAGGACTGCTGGGCCGCGCCCAACAGCTCGGACGGCACCAGCTCCTCGTCGATGCCGGCGGTGGCCGTGCGGTGCATGTCCAGCACCCGCAGCATGTGCTCGCGGTTCTCCTCGTAGCCGGCGAAGGGGCCCATGCGGGCCGCGGTGCGGGCCGAGACCTCGTACGCGTGGCCGGTCATGAGAGCGGTGATGGCCGCGGCCCAGGCCCGGCCCTCCTCGGAGTCGTACGGGGCGCCGGTGGCCATGAGCAGGGCGCCCAGGTTGGCGTAGCCCAGGCCCAGCTGCCGGAACTTGCGGCTGTTCTCGCCGATGGGGTCGGTCGGGTAGTCGGCCCGGCCCACCAGGATCTCCTGGCCGGTGAACATGACCGCGCAGGCCTGCTTGAACCCGTCCACGTCGAAGGCGCCGTCGGTCCCGAGGAAGGCCAGCAGGTTGACCGAGGCCAGGTTGCAGGCCGAGTTGTCGATGTGCATGTACTCGCTGCACGGGTTGGAGCCGTTGATGCGGCCGGTGGCCGCCGCGGTGTGCCAGCGGTTGATGGTGGTGTCGAACTGCATGCCGGGATCGGCGCACTCCCAGGCCGCGGTGGCGAACTGGCGCATGAGGTCGCGGGCCCGGACGGTGCGGACCACCTCGCCGGAGGTGACGGCCCGCAGGTGCCAGTCGGCGTCGTCCACCACGGCCTGCATGAACTCGTCGGTGACCCGGACCGAGTTGTTGGCGTTCTGGTACTGGACCGAGGCCATGTCCCGGCCGTCGAGGCTCATGTCGAAGCCGGCCTCCTCGAGGACCCGGATCTTCTTCTCCTCGCGGGCCTTGACCCAGATGAAGTCCTCCACGTCGGGGTGGGTGACGTCGAGGATGACCATCTTGGCGGCCCGGCGGGTCTTGCCACCCGACTTGATGGTGCCGGCCGAGGCGTCGGCCCCCCGCATGAAGCTGACCGGGCCCGAGGCCGTGCCCCCGCCCTTCAGGTGCTCGACCGAGGAGCGGATCCTGGACAGGTTGACCCCGGCCCCCGAGCCGCCCTTGAAGATCACGCCCTCCTCCCGGTACCAGTTCAGGATGGAGTCCATGGCGTCGTCCACGGAGAGGATGAAGCAGGCGCTGGCCTGCTGCGGGACGCCGGGCACGCCGATGTTGAACCACACCGGCGAGTTGAACGCCGCCTTCTGGGTGACGAGCAGGTGCTTCAGCTCGGCCCGGAAGGCCTCGGCCTCGTCGTCATCGGTGAAGTAGCCGCCCTCGACCCCCCAGGTCGTGATGGTGTCGGCCACCCGGTCGATGACCTGGCGCAGCGAGCTCTCCCGCTCCGGGGTGCCCAGGGTGCCCCGGAAGTACTTCTGGGCCACGATGTTGGTGGCGTTGACCGACCAGCCGGTGGGGAACTCCACCCCCAGCTGCTCGAAGGCCACCGACCCGTCGGCCCAGTTGGTGATCCGGGCGTCGCGCCGATCCCAAGCCAGCTCGTCGTAGGGGTGCACGTCGGGCCGGGTGAAGTGCCGGCGGATGCCGATGCCGGTCTGCTCGGGGGCGAGAGCCATGTGTTCGTCTCCTGGGGGGAACCACAACCTGTTGTGCCTGGGGCGGACCGAGCCGGGCCAGGACCACAAGATGTGGACGCGGGACGCTCATTACACCAGGGTAATTACAGCTGTGTCAACGGAGGCCGCGGCGCGAACTCCCAGGTCAGGGGGCGCTCGCGAAATCTCCCGCAAACGGGTTCGCGATCGCCCCCAAAGGACGTCGTCTCCAGCGGGACGGAGACACCCACACCCTCCCGTTCCGGGAGGCGCTGCGACCTCCGTCGACACGGGGGGCACCCTAGGGATGTCACCTTGTGGAACGGAAGGGGAAGACGCTGTGGATTCCCGTGGGATTTCCCCACCGTTCGTCCACAGCCCTGGGGACGACCGCGGCCCCCGGGGGGCCCTCCGGTCAGGCCCGGGGGGTGGCCTCCAGGGCGATGTCGATGGTGGCCACCTTGCCGACCAGCACGCCGCCGGTCTCCAGGGCCTGGTTCCAGGTCAGGCCGAACTCCTCGCGGTCGAGCTCGAGGCGACCCTCGAAGCCGACCACCGGTGCGCCCCACGGGTTGCGGCCCATGCCGTTGTAGGTGGCGGTGAAGCTCACCGGCCGGGTCACGTCGCGGACGGTCAGGTCGCCCTCCAGCGTGAAGCTGTCCTCCTTCAGGTCGCGCACCCCGGTGGAGCGGAAGGTGAGGGCCGGGAAGGTGGCCGCGTCGAAGAAGTCGGGGCTGGTCAGGTGGGCGTCACGGTCGGGGGTGCCGGTGTCGATGGAGGCCACCGCGATGGTGATCTCCACCGAGCTGTCCAGCGGGTCCTCGGCGAAGGTGATGGTCCCCTCGACGTCGGAGAAGCGGCCCCGCACCTTGGACACCATCATGTGGCGCACCGAGAAGGTGAGCTCGGAGTGGCTGGTGTCGACCACATAGGGGCCGGGCTCGGGGATGGCCAGGCCGTGGAACTGGCGGGCGGGCAGGGTCGGGGCGTCGGACATGGGGGGACCTCCGGGGTCAGGGTCAGAGTTTGTTGCGTGCGCAACTACCAGTGAGGGACAACGTCGCCCCTGCCCCGGTATTCCCCCGCCACCCGCCGCCCACCGGCGCGACCCCGTCGGTACCGTGGGCGCCATGTCGCCCGCCGCCCCCCCCGACGCCGACGCCACCCCGGCGCTGGTCGACGACCCCCGCCTGACCGCCGTCGGCCTCCTGTTCGAAGCGGCCACCGGGCTGGGGGACCTGCTGGCCGGCCAGATCGGCGAGCACGGCCTGGCCCCTTCGGAGTTCGAGGCCCTGCTGCGCCTGGTGCGCAGCCCCGGCGGCCAGCTGCGCATGAGCGACCTGGCCACCCAGGCCAACCTGTCCAGCAGCGGCCTCACCCGGCTGGTCGACCGGCTCCAGGCCCGGGGCCTGGTGGAGCGGCGGGCCTGCCCCACCGACGGGCGGGGCGCCTTCGCGGTGGCCACCCCGGCCGGGACCGACCTGCTGCTCGGCGTCCTGCCCGGCCACGTCGCCGTCATCGAGGCCTGGTACACCAGCCGCCTCGCCCCCCCCGACCTCGCCACGCTCTCCGGCGCCCTGCGCACCATCCGGGACGCCGTGCGGCCGGGGGCCGAGGCCGGCGCCCACGCCCCGCCGGCCGGCTGAGCTCAGGCCGGGACCACCGCCCGCAGCGCCACCGGGATCCCGTTCAGCACCGCGGTGCCGGAGGGGACGTCCACCTCGGCCTCGTCGGTCAGGACGTTGCTGTTGACGCCGGGGTGGCGCCCGGCCACGCCCAGGCGCACCCCCGGCAGGTCGTGGCCCCAGCCGTGGGGCAGGCTGACCACGCCGGGGCGGATGGCGTCGGTGACCTCCACCGGGGCGGTCACCTCCCCCACCCGGCTGCGCACCGCAACCGGGTCGCCATCGGCCAGGCCCAGGCGGGCGGCGTCGTCGGGGTGGACGTGCAGGGTGCAGCGGGGCCGGCCCTTCACCAGCACCTCCACGTTGTGCATCCAGGAGTTGTTGGACCGCACGTCGCGCCGCCCGACCAGGCGGAAGGGCCGCTCGGCGGGGCCGGCGCCGGCGGCCATGGCCTCGCGCAGGCGGGGCAGGTCGGCCAGGATCGGCTCCGGGGCCATCTCCACCCGGCCGCTCGGGGTGCGCAGCACCTCGGGGAGCCGTGGCTCGAGAGCGCCCAGGTCGACGCCGTGGGGGGCGGCCCGCAGGGCGGCCAGGCTCAACCCCCCGGGGCGGGACCCGAGGGCGTCGCCGTACGGGCCGGTGCGGACCATGAGGTCGACCAGCCGGGCCGGCCCCCGCTCATCCCCCAGCGCGTCGCGGACCTCGCCCGGGTCGCGCCCGTGGAGCGGGCCGTGCTCGTCGGCCACCGCCGCGGCGACCAGGGCGTCGACCACCAGGTCGTCGACCAGGGCCGGGTCGCCCCCCGGCCCCATCCCCTGGGCCACCAGGGCCAGGCGGGCCAGCACCTCCCACTCGTCGGGCTGGCCCTCGGGCCGGGCCAGCACCGGGTCGCTCCAGTTGCTCACGTTGCGGATGGCCAGCTGGAGCAGGGCCAGGTCGTAGTGGGACTTCTCCAGGGCGCTGGGGGCCGGGAGGATGACATCGGCGTGGCGGGTGGTCTCGTTGACGTAGATGTCGACGGCGACCATGGCCTCCAGGGTGCCCAGGGCCGCGTCCAGGCGCCCGCTGTTGGGGGTGGACACCACCGGGTTGCCGGCGATGGTGACCAGGGCCCTGACCTGCCCGTCACCGGGCGTGTCGATCTCCTCGGCCAGGGCCGCCACCGGCAGCTCCCCCAGCGACTCGCCCAGCCCCCGCACCCGGGTCCGGCGCCGGCCGATGGCCAGGCCCCGGCCCACGCCGGGCGCCCCCCGGGTGGTGACCGAGCCGGCCGCCGGGAGGGTGAACATGGCTCCCCCGGGGCGGTCCAGGTTGCCGGTCAGCACGTTGCACACGTCGACCAGCCACGAGGCCAGGGTGCCGAACAGGGCGGTGGTGGTGCCGACCCGGCCGTACACCGCGGCGCTGGGGGCGGCGGCCAGGTCGCGGGCCAGGCGGCGGGTGGTGGCGGCGTCGACCCCGGTCGCCTCGGCCACCGCCTCGGGCGTGAACGCGGCCAGGGCGGCCCGGGCCTCGTCCAGGCCGGCCAGGTGGGCGCCGGCCGGGCCGGGGTCGGCCAGACCCTCCTCCCACAGGGTGGTGGCCACCGCGGCCAGGAGCAGGGCGTCGGCCCCGGGGCGCACGGCCACCCACTCGTCGGCCAGCTCGGCGGTGCGGGTGCGCCGGGGGTCGACCACCACCAGGCGCCCGCCCCGGGCCCGCAGGGCCTTCAGCCGCCCGGGCCAGTCCGGGGCGGTGGCCAGGCTGCCGTTGGACTCCACCGGGTTGGCGCCCAGCAGGAGCAGGTGGTCGGTGCGGTCGATGTCGGGCACCGGCACGCTGAGGGAGGCCCCGAACATGAGCCCGGCCGAGATCTCCTTGGGCCGCTGGTCCACGGTGCTGGCCGAGAACACGTTGGGCGTGCCCAGGGCCCGCAGCAGGGGCTTGAGGTAGAGCATCGAGCCGATGTTGTGGGCGTTGGGGTTGCCCACGTAGGCGGCCACCGCCTCCCGCCCGTGTTCGGCGACGACCCCCGAGAGCAGCCGGTCGACCTCGGCGAAGGCCTCGTCCCACCCGACCTCGACGAAGGCCCCGTCCCGCTTCACCAGGGGCCGCCGGACCCGGTCGGGGTCCTCGTGGAGCTGGCGCAGGGTCGAGCCCTTGGGGCAGATGAAGCCGTGGCTGAACACGTCCTCCCGGTCGCCCCGGATGCGGGTGACCCGCTCGGTCCCGTCGTCGTCGCCGGCCACGGTGATCTCCAGGCCGCAGCCCGCCTCGCAGAGAGGGCAGGTCCGGAAGGCGGTGCGGGTGGCCGGGCCGCCGCCGGGGGCGGGGCCGAGCCGGAGGTCGGGGTCCACGACGGTCATGCCCGCATCCTCCCACCGCCCCCGGCCCCCCGCTGGCGCGGTGGCGGCCCGCCCTCCGGGGGCGCCGGTAGGGTCGCCGGCCGTGCGCCAGCTGCTCCCCCGGCCCGCGGTGGTCGACCCGCTCGACGCCTACGCGGTGCCGCGGCCCCGACCGGGCGGGCGGCCGTGGGTGGCCGGGCTCATGGCCTCCTCCGCCGACGGGGCCGCGGCGGTGGACGGGCGCTCCGGAGCCCTGGGGGGCGACGGCGACCGCCTGGTGTTCCGGGCCGTGAGGGCCCTGGCCGACGCCGTGCTGGTGGGGGCGGGCACGGTACGGGACGAGGCCTACGGCCCGGCCCGGACGATCGAGGACCACCGGGCCACCCGGACGGCCCGGGGCCAGGCTCCGCACCCCCGCCTGGTCGTGGTCTCGGGCCGGCTCGACCTGGACCCGGGCCTGCGTCTCTTCGCCGAGGCCGACGGGACCACGCCCCCGCCCCTGGTGGTGCACCCCCCGACGGCGCCGGCCAGGGCCCGCCGCCTCCTGGACGGTCGGGCCGAGCTGGTGGAGGTGGCGGCCGGGCCCGGGGGCGGGGTCGATCCCCACGCCGTGCTGGGCGTGCTGGACGGACTGGGCCTGGACGTGGTCGTGTGCGAGGGCGGGCCCTCGCTCAACGGCACCCTGCTGGAGGCCGACCTGCTCGACGAGCTGTGCCTCACCCTCGACCCCCGGGTGGTGGGAGGGGCCTCGCCCCGCATCGCCCACGGGCCGGCACCGGCCATCGCCCGGGACTGGCACCCGGCCCACCTGCTGGAGCACGACGGCGTGCTGTTCTGGCGGCTCCTGCGCCGACGGCGGTGAGCGGGCTCAGCCCTCGGGCCGGCCCGAGCCCTTGGTCAGCAGTCGGAGCTCGTCGGCGAAGTCCTCGACCCGGGTGAAGTCCTTGTAGACGCTGGCGAAGCGCAGGTAGGCCACGTCGTCGAGCTCCCGGAGCCGCTCCAGCACGGCCAGGCCCACCCGGGTCGACTCCACCTCGCCCCCCCGGCGCCGCATGGCGTCTTCCACCCCGGTGACCAGGGCGTCGATCTGCTCCTCGGTCACCGGCCGGTTCTTGACCGCGGCCACCACCCCGGACGCCACCTTGTCCCGGTCGAAGGGCTGGCGCTCGCCGGTGGTCTTGAGCACGACCAGGGGAGCCTCCTCGACCCGCTCGAAGGTGGTGAAGCGGTGCCCGCAGCCCAGGCAGGCGCGCCGGCGCCGGATGGCCGAGCCGTCGTCCGAGGCGCGCGAGTCGACGACCTTGTCGTCGAGGGCCGAGCAGTCCGGGCAACGCACCCGGGCGACGCTACTCACGGCGCATCCCAAAGTTCGCCCTGCCTGCAGCCCTCTCGTCCCCTCGGGCCCCGGCCCTCGCTCCGCTCGGCCTACCCCTCAGCCGGAACGCGGACCTCGTCGCCGACCTGGAGGGCGGGGGTGCCGCGATCGGCCACCATGGCCTCGACCACGGGGCGGACGTCGCCGGTGGGGTGGACCTGGCGGGCCAGGGTCCAGAGCGTGTCGCCGGACCCGGCCTCGACCACCACCACCGGGCCCCCGACGGCGGCGGGGGTGGGCGCCGCCCAGCCCGCGGCGACCCCCGCGACGGACCGGGCGGCGAGCAGGGCCAGGGCCAGGACCGTCACCAGGGCCAGGGCGGCGACCACCCGGCGGCGGCGGTACACCACGGCCCGGGCCGGGGCCGAACGACCGCCCTCGATGAGGCGCAGGGCCGGGCGGGCGGCGGGGACGACGGTGCCGGGGACGAAGGTGATGGGGACGATGACAGCGGCCATGGGGACATCTTCCTCAGGGGGTGTGACAGCCGGGGTGGCTGGGGGGCCGGCGGCCGGTCGGAACGCCTGTTCGTGCACGATGCCCGAACAGGCGTTCCTCCGTCAAGCCCCGAGGCGAACGCCTGCGCGGCGGAACAGGTGTTTGGCAGGGCCGGCCGGTCGTGCTACCGTCCTCCGTACACCCGTTCGCCACGACTCGCCCGGAGCCGGGGCTGCGACGAGGAGGCACACCGATGGCGACCCCGCAGCTGACCACCCGCCAGCGCCAGATCCTGGACTGCATCGAGGCGAGCATGCGCGAACGGGGCTACCCCCCCTCCGTCCGCGAGATCGGGGAGACCGTGGGCCTCACCTCCCCCTCGACCGTGCACAACCACCTGGCCACCCTGCAGAAGCGGGGCTACCTCAAGCGCGACCCCAGCAAGCCGCGGGCCATCGAGGTCCGCTACGACTCCATGTCGGGCAGCGTGGTCGAGCGGGGCCAGGTGCGCCACGTGCCCCTGGTGGGTGACGTCGCCGCCGGCACCGACGTGCTGGCGGCCGAGAACATCACCGAGTCCATGCCCATGCCGGCCGAGCTGGTGGGCGAGGGTGACCTGTTCATGCTGCGGGTCCGGGGCGACTCGATGATCGACGCCGGCATCCTCGACGGCGACTACCTGGTGGCCCGCTCCCAGCCCGAGGCGGCCCGGGGCGAGATCGTCATCGCCGGCATCCCGGGCGACGAGGCCACGGTCAAGACCTACCTGCCCAAGGGGAGCAAGGTCATCCTCCGGCCGGCCAACGAGCGCCTGGCCGACATGGAGTTCGATGCCGACGAGGTCGCCATCTTCGGCAAGGTGGTCAGCGTCCTGCGCAAGCTCTGAGGGTGCGCCGACCCCCTCGCCCCGTGCTGGCGGTGGCGGCCGGGCTGTTCGTGGCCCTGGCCGCCCTGGCCGTCGGGGGGGCTCTGGGGGACGACGGTGCCGAGGTGGCCACCCGCGCCGGCGACCGCTGGAACCTGGCCCTGGTGGGCGTGCCCGCGGCGTGGGCCACGACCCGGGGGGCGGGGACCACCGTGGCCGTGGTCGACACCGGGGTGGACCGCCGCCACCCGGACCTGGTCGGCCGCATCGCCGGCACCGTCGACTGCGTGGGCGCCGAGGGTGACCCCGATCGCTGCCGCCCCGGCGGCGACTCCGACCGCGACGGTCACGGCACCCACGTGGCCGGCCTGGTGGCCGCCGCCACCCCCGGCGGGGGCGTGGTGGGCGTGGCCCCCGCGGCCCGGTTGCTGGCGGTGCGGGCCCTGGTGCCGGCGGCCTGCGCCCGCCGGCCGTGCGGGGCCACCGGCCGGGGCGCGGACGTGGCCGCCGGCCTGCGCTGGGCGGTGCGGGAGGGAGCGGACGTGGTGAACCTGTCGCTCGGGGCCGGCGCCGGCGGCACCGACGGCGCGCTGCTGGCCGCCATCGACGAGGCGTGGGGCGCCGGGGTGGTGGTCGTGGTGGCCGGACCCACCGGCCGGGTGCGCACCGACGTGGGCGACGCGCCGGCCGTGGTGGTCACCGCGGTGGGGGCCGACGGCCAGGCCGCCCCCTACGCCACCGGCGTGGGCGGTGCCCGTTGGGCCCTGGCCGCCCCCGGGGGCACGGCCCGGGCCCCGACCGGTGACGGGTGCCGGGGCGACGACGCCGTCCTCTCCGCCGTCCCCGTGCCCGGCGGGCGCTCGACGGCCCACGGCTGCCTGGTGGGCACGTCCATGGCCGCCCCCCACGTGGCCGGGGCCGCGGCCCTGCTCCGGGCCACCGGCCTCTCGGCCCGGGCCGCCGTCGACCGCCTGCTGGCCACCGCGGCCGACCGGGGGCCGGTCGGTCCCGACCCCACCTACGGCGCCGGCCTCCTCGACGTGGCCGCCGCCGTGGCCGGCCGCTGACCCTCGGTCGTTCAGCCCAGGAGGTCGACCAGCACCGTGTGGCAGGCCTCGATGGGGCCCCGGGCCACCCGCTCCTCCGCGGTGTGGGCCAGGGTGGCGTCGCCGGGGCCGAGGTTGGCGGCCGGCACGCCCAGCGCCGCGAAGCGGGCCACGTCGGTCCAGCCCAGCTTGGCCCGCACCTCCAGGCCGTGGGCCTCGACCACCCGGGCCAGCAGTGGGTGGTCCACGGCCGGCGGCGCGGCCGGGGCCGAGTCGACCACGGTGACCTCGTCGCCCTCGTCCAGGTGGGGGGCCACCACCGCCCGGACGTGGGCCACGGCCTCCTCGACGGTGCGGTCGGGGGCGAAGCGGTGGTTCAGGGTCACCACGGCCCGGTCGGGCACCACGTTGGCGGCCACGCCGCCCTCCACCCGGACGGCCTGGAGGGCCTCCCGGTACTCGCAGCCCGCCAGCACCGGCCGGCGCTCGGGCACCGCGGCCACCGCGGCCAGGACCTCACCCAGGCGGTGGATGGCGTTGCGCCCCATCCACGGGCGGGCGGTGTGGGCCCGGGCCCCCCGGAGGGCCACCTCGATCCGGACCGTGCCCTGGCAGCCGGCCTCGATGGCCCCGTCGGTGGGCTCGCCCAGCACCGCCAGGTCGCCGGCCAGCAGGTCGGGCCGCTCCCGGACCAGCTCACCCAGCCCGCTGTCGGCCGAGGCCACCTCCTCACGGGCGTAGAACACCCAGGTGACGTCCGCGGCCGGCTCGGCCACGGTGCGGGCCAGGTGGAGCATCACGGCGAGGCCGCTCTTCATGTCGGTGGCGCCGACGCCCCACAGCACGTCGCCCTCGATGCGAGCCCGGTCGTTGCCCCCCACGGCGGGGACGGTGTCGGTGTGCCCGGCCAGCACCACCCGCTGGTCCCGGCCCAGGGTGGTGCGGGCCACCACGTTGTCGCCCACCCGGGTCACCTCCAGGCCGGGCCGGGCCCGCAGGTCGGCCTCCAGCCAGTCGACCAGGGCGGCCTCGTGGTAGCTCTCGGACGGCACGTCCACCAGCTCGGCGGTCAGGGCCAGCAGATCGGTCACCCGGGCAGAATAGGAGTCGCCGGTCCCGGCCCCGCGTCGGGTTGGGCGTCGTCGGTCCCGGCCCCGCGTCGGGTGGGGCCGGCCGGGCCGCTCCCCTAGCCTCGGCCCGACCCACCCCCAGGAGGACCCGTGACCGCCCCGACGACACGCACCCCGACCACGGCCCGGGGCATCGGCCTGGCCACGCTGTCGACCCACGGCGACGGGGCCAAGGTGCTCGACACCTGGTACCCGATCCTGGCCGTGGACGACCAGCCGTCGCCGGCCGACGCGGTGCTGGCCGCGGCCGGGGCGGGCGGGGCCACCGGGACCACGGTGGTGGGGGCCGAGGCGCTCCGGGCCGGGGCCGCCGGGGGCGGCGAGCACGCCGACCTCCTGGACGCCCTGGCCGCCAGCCTGGCCCAGCCCGACGGGGGCACCGGCCTCCCGGTGCGCCGGGTGGCCGTGGTGACGGCGCTCGACGACCTGGCCACCGGCCCGGCCGACGCCCACGACGCCTACCTGCGCCTCCACCTGCTCTCGTCCCGGCGGGCCCGGCCCAACTCCCTCGGCCTCGACGGGCTGTTCGGCGTGCTGGCCAACGTGGTGTGGACGGACCGGGGCCCGGCCGACCCCGAGGGGTTCGAGGCCACCCGCGCCGCCCTGCGGGCCCGGGGCGAGCACGTCGAGGTGGTGGGGCTGGACAAGTTCCCCCGCATGACCGACTACGTGGTCCCCAGCGGGGTCCGCATCGCCAACACCGACCGGGTCCGCCTGGGCGCCCACCTGGCCGAGGGGACCACGGTGATGCACGAGGGCTACGTGAACTTCAACGCCGGCACGCTGGGCCCCTCCATGGTCGAGGGGCGCATCAGCGCCGGGGTGGTGGTCGGGGCCGGGGCCGACATCGGCGGCGGGGCCTCCCTCATGGGCACCCTCTCCGGGGGCGGCTCCGAGGTGGTGCGGGTCGGCGAGCGCTCCCTGGTGGGGGCGAACGGCGGCATCGGCATCGCCCTGGGCGACGACTGCGTGGTGGAGGCCGGCCTCTACGTCACCGCCGGCACCCTGGTGACCCTGCCCACCGGCGAGGTGGTGAAGGGCCGCAAGCTCTCGGGCCGCTCCGGGCTCATGTTCATCCGCCACTCCACCACCGGCCGGGTCGAGGCCCGGGCCCGCACCGGGAGCTGGGGCGAGCTCAACGCCGCCCTGCACGCCAACTAGCGGCGCCAACCAGCGGGCGACGGCTAGCGCACGCCGGGGGGCGGCCACGCCCCCCACGGCCCGGGGGGCGGCGGGGCGGCCCGGGCGGCGCGCTTGGCCCGCCCCCGGGCGCGGGCCAGGATGACCGTGACCAGGACGGCCAGGAACGGGGCCACCACGGCCAGCAGGCCGGCGGTGCGGCCGGCGGCCGCGATCTTGCGGTAGGGGCTCTGGGTCACGACCAGGAGGGTGCGCTCGGGGTCCAGCTCGGGCTGGGGCCGGCTGCGCAGCACGTAGTCGCCCTCCTCGGCGAAGTGGACCGTCCGCAGGGGGACGTACTGGGTCTGGTCCTCGGGGCTGGGCAGCTCCTGGAAGCCCTCGTAGGGGACCAGGGCCAGGGGCGCGGCCCCGTCGGCGGGCAGCACCTCGATGGCCAGCTCCTCGGCGAAGCGCTCCTTGTCGGCGTCCCCGCCCAGCACCGCCTCGCCGACGTAGCCGATGGTGTAGCCACCGGGCTCGTCGATGGTGATGGTCTGGTCCTCGCCGGGGGCGACCACGTTGGCCCGCAGGAAGACCTGCTGGGCGTCGCGCCACCCGTCGCGCAGGATCTCCACGCCGACCAGGCCGGCCAGGACCAGCCCCAGCACGGGCAGGGCGTACCACCAGCCCGAGGGCCGGACGGACGGGGCGGTGACGGGGGCGGCCACGATCAGGCCGCCGGCCCCGAAGCGGCACCGGCCCGGGCGGCCAGGCGCCGGGCCAACTCGTCGACCCGGTCGTCGGGGGCCACCAGGGCCAGCCGGACGTGCCCCTCCCCCGCCGGGCCGTAGGCCCCGCCCGGCGTGACCAGGGTGCCGAGCTCGTCGGCCCACCAGTCGGCCCACGCCGCGCCGTCGCCCCCCGGCGCCGGCAACCACAGGTAGAAGGCCCCGCCCGGCTCGGGCGCCGGGAGCCCGGCCGAGCCCAGGGCGGCCCGCACCACGTCGAGGCGGCGCCGGTAGGTGGCCCGCTGGGCGGCAGCGTGCCCGTCGTCGTCCAGGGCCACCGCGGCCACCTCCTGCACCGGGCCGGCCACCATGCACCCGGCGTGCTTGCGGAGCTGGGACAGGTACGCCACCAGCTCCGCGTCGCCGGCGTAGAAGCCGACCCGCAGGCCGGCCAGGTTCGACCGCTTCGACAGGGAGTGGACGGCCAACACCCCGTCGAGGCCGTGGGCCAGGATGGTCCGGGGCGGCCCGTCCCAGGTCAGCTCCGTGTAGCACTCGTCGGAGAGCACCGGCACGTCGTGGGCCCGGCCCCAGGCGGCGGCAGCAGCCAGGTCGTCGAGGGCGCCGGTGGGGTTGCCGGGGCTGTTGGACCACAGGCCCAGGGCCCGGGCCGCGTCGGCGGGGTCCACCGCCGCCAGGTCGAGGGCCCCGTCGGGGCCGGCCGGGACGGGCACGGCCCGGCACCCGGCCAGGCGGGCGCCCATGGCGTAGGTCGGGTAGGCCACCGCCGGGTGGAGGACGGTGTCGCGGTCGGGCCGGCGGAGCCGGAGCCAGTGGGGCAGGCCGGCCACCAGCTCCTTCGAGCCCATGGAGGCCGCCACCTGCTCGGGTGGCACCTCCACCCCGAAGCGCCGGGCCACCCAGCCGGCGGCGGCGGTCCGGAAGCGGGCCGTGCCCACCGACGGCGGGTAGCCCCGGGCCCCGCCGGCCCGGGCCAGTACGTCGGCCACGAAGCCGGGCGGGTCGTCGACCGGCGTGCCGATGGTGAGGTCGATGGCCCCGCCGGGGTGGGCGCCGGCCCGGCCCCGGCGGCCGTCGATGGCCTCCCACACGGTGGGGGGCGGCTCGAAGGCGGCGGTCACGGACCCGGAGCGGGGGCGATGAAGGGCGCCAGCCGGGCCGCGCCGGCGGCGTCGAGGCGGGCGGTGACGACCATGCCGTCGGTCCCGGCCTCCTCGGCCACCACCTCGCCCTCCCGGTGGATCTCGGCCAGGACGTCGCCCCGGGCGAAGGGCACCAGCAGCCGGTAGCTGGTGGTCAGGGCCCGCAGGCGCTCGGCCACCGCGGCCAGCAGATCGTCGGTCCCCTCGCCGGTGACGGCCGAGGCGGCCACCGCCCCGGGGTGGCGCTCGACCAGCCGCTTCCACTCCTGGGAGCGGTCCCGCTTGTTGAAGCACAGCAGCTCGGGCACCTCGGCCGCCCCGATCTTCTCCAGCACCTCGCGCACGGCGGCGATCTGGCCCTCGGGGTCGGGGGAGGCGGCGTCGACCACGTGGACCAGCAGGTCGGCCTCGGCGGCCACGTCGAGGGTGGACCGGAAGGCCTCGACCAGCTGGTGGGGCAGCTTGCGGATGAAGCCCACGGTGTCGGTGGCCAGCACGGCCTCGCCCCCGGGCAGCTCCAGCCGGCGGGTGGTGGCGTCCAGGGTGGCGAACAGCCGGTCCTCGACGTGCACGTCGGCCTCGGCGATGCGGTTGAGCAGGCTGGACTTGCCGGCGTTGGTGTAGCCCACCAGGGCCACGTGGCCGGACCGGCTGCGCTGGCGGGCCTTGCGCTGGGTGTCGCGGTGGCGGGCCACCTCCCGCAGGTCGGCCTCCAGCTTGTGGACCCGACGCAGGACACGGCGGCGGTCGACCTCGAGCTGGGTCTCGCCCGGGCCCCGGCGGGCCCCCAGGCCACCACCGGCCCCGCCGGCCTGCTGGGACAGGGAGCCGCCCCGGCCCCGCAGGCGGGGCAGGCGGTAGCGGTGCATGGCCAGCTCGACCTGGGCCTTGCCCTCCTGGCTGGAGGCGTTCTGGGCGAAGATGTCGAGGATCACCGCGGTGCGGTCGATGGCCGTCCGCTTGAGGGCCCTCTCCAGGTTGGCCTGTTGGGCCGGGCTGAGCTCGTCGTCGAAGACCACGGTGTCGCAGTCCACGGCCTCGGCCAGCTCCTTCAGCTCCTCGACCTTGCCCTTGCCGATGTAGGTGGCGGGCTCGGGCCGGGCCCGGCGCTGCACCACCCGGCCCACCACGTCGGCCCCGGCCGTGTCGACCAGCAGCTCCAGCTCGTCCAGGCCGGCCTCGGTGTCGTCCTCGTGAGCCGGGGGCAGGGTCACCCCCACCAGCAGGATCTTCTCCCGGAAGGTGCGCTCGATGAACCCGTCGGAGCGGCCGCCGAACTCGCCGAAGGCACCGCGGTGGGAGCCGTCGTCGTCGGCCGGGGGGCGGTCCGGACCCACCGGGGCGATGGCGATGTCGTCGGAGCGGTCGGGGGCGCGGTCCTCGGGGAGGTCGTCGGGTCCGGGGGTCACGCCTCGACCTCCACGGTGGCGATGCGGACGGCCGGGCCCCGCAGGGTCATGCGCTCCCCCACCTCGACCTGGACGTCGCCGCCGGGCATGTGGACGGTGACGGTGGGCCCCACCAGCCCCCAGTCGTGGGCGGCCCGGGCCGCGGCGGTGGCCCCGGTGCCACAGGCCTGGGTCGCCCCCGCCCCCCGCTCCCAGATGGCCATGGTCACGGCGTCGGCCTGGCCCGGAGTGGGGGCCACGGCGTGCACGTTCATGCCGGCCGAGAACGAGGCCTCCCAGGCCGGGCCGGCCGCGGTCACCACCACCGCGCCCGGGTCCTCGACCAGGAGCACGAGGTGGGGGTTGCCCAGGTCGAGGGTGCGCTGGCGGAGGGGCTCGGCGGCCAGCTGGGCGGCGGTGAGGCCCGCCCCCTCGGTGGGGCCCCGCTGGCGGTCGGGCCGGGGGCCGTCCAGGGCCGGGCCCATGTCCACCGCGGCCACCACCGTGGCCGAGTCGGGGCCGGGGCTGACCGCCACGGTGCGGAGGCCGTCGTCGGTGGTGACCTTCAGCTCGACGCTCGCCGTCCCCCGCCGGTCGGCCTCGGCCTGGGCCAGGCAGCGGATGCCGTTGCCGCTCATCTCGGGCCGGCTGCCGTCGGAGTTGTAGAGCACCATCTCCAAGTCGTGGCCGTCCCGGCCATCGAGGGTGCCGAGGAGGAGGCCGTCGGCCCCGATGCCGCGGCGCCGGTCGCACCAGCGAAGGGCGTGGTCGGGCCCGACGCCGGCCAGCTCGGCGGCCGGGCCCAGCAGCACGAGGAAGTCGTTGCCGAGGCCGTGGTGCTTGGTCAGGCGGTAGGTCAACGGTGCTCCACGTCGGTCAGGGCGAGGGCCAGTCTCGCAGGCCGGGCGCCGGATCCCGCCCCGGTTCGCCCCCCGTGGCCCCGACGTCGCTCACGGCCCGAGCAGGGCCCGCACCCGGGCCACCAGCGGTCCGGCCACCTCGGCCGGCTCGGCGGTGGCGTCGAACCACTCGACCCGGGGGTCGCGACGGAACCACGCCCGCTGGCGACGGGCGAAGCGCCGGGTACGCCGCACGGCCAGGTCGAGGGCATCGGCGAAGGTGGCCTCCCCGGCCAGGTGGGCCAGGAGCTCGCGGTAGCCCAGGGCCTGGGCCGCGGTGCGGCTGAGGGGGTGAGGCAGGCGGGCGAGGGCCTCCACCTCGGCCAGGAACCCGGCCGCCACCTGCTGGTGGTACCGGGCCTCGATGCGGGCCGCCACCGCCGGAGGCGGCAGGCGCACGCCGACCTGGGGGATGGCCCCGGCCGGGTGGGTGTCGAGGCCGGCGCCGTAGGAGGAGAAGGGCCGCCCGCTGCCCACCGTGACCTCCAGGGCCCGGACGATGCGCCGGCGGTTGTCGGGCTCCATGCGGGCCGCGGCCACCGGGTCCAGGGCGGCCAGGCGGGTGTGCAGGGCCCGGGTGTCGGGCTCGGCCTCCAGCTCGGCCCGGGCCTCGGGGTACTGGCCGGGCACGTCGAGGTCGTCGATGACGGCCCGCAGGTACAGGCCGGTGCCGCCCACCAGCACGGCCCGGCGGCCCCGGGCCGCCACGTCGGCCAGGGCGGCCCGGGCCGCGTCCTGGAACCGCACCACCGACCACTCCTCCCACGGGTCGACCAGGTCGATCAGGTGGTGCGGCACCTCGGCCCGCTCGGCCGCGGTGGGCGAGGCCGTCCCGATGTCCATGCCCCGGTAGACCTGCATCGAGTCGATGGAGACCAGCTCGACGTCGGGCAGGGCCCGGGCCACCTGCAGGGCCAGGGCCGACTTGCCCGCGGCGGTGGTGCCGACCAGGGCCACCGCCGGGGGGTGGGGGGCGGCGCCCACGTCGCCGGCCGTCAGGCCGAGGCCACGGGGATGCGGGTGCGGTGGCGGGCGGGCGCCGTCACCGCCACCAGCTCGCCCCGCAGGTGGTGGGGCGCGGCGCCCGTGACCCGCACCTCGGCGTAGCTGCCGGCCCTGAGGGGGCGGCCGGCCGGGAAGTGCACCAGCTTGTTCTGGCTGGTCCGGCCGGTGAGCACGGCCGGGTCCTTGCGGGACGGGCCCTCCACGGTGACCTCCTCGACCCGGCCGATGCGGGCCCGGTGACGGGCCACGGCGGAGCGCTCGACCACCACCCGGAGCCGCTCGAAGCGCTCAGCCACCACGTCGGGGGGGACGGCCAGGTGGCCCAGGTCGGCCGCCTCGGTGCCGGCCCGGGGCGAGAAGATGAAGGTGTAGGCCGAGTCGTAGGCGGCCTCGGCCGCCACCTCCAGGGTGCGGGCGAAGTCGTCCTCGGTCTCGCCCGGGAAGCCCACGATGATGTCGGTGGTGACGGCCAGGTCGGGCACCGCGGCCCGGGCCGCGGCCAGCCGGTCCAGGTAGCGCTGGGCGGTGTAGCCCCGGTGCATGGCGGCCAGCACCCGGTCGCTGCCCGACTGGAGGGGCAGGTGGAGGTGGTCGCACACCTCGGGCACCTCGGCCATGGCCGCGATGACCTCGGGCCGGAGGTCCTTGGGGTGGGGGCTGGTGAAGCGGACCCGGCGGATGCCCTCGACCGCCCCCACGGCTCGCAGCAGGTCGGCGAACAGGGGCCGGACCCGCACGTCGTCGCCCTGCTGGCGGGCGCCGAGGGTGAGGTCCCGGCCGTAGGAGTTCACGTTCTGGCCCAGGAGGGTGACCTCGCTGACCCCCTCGGCGGCCAGGGCCCGCACCTCGTCGACCAGGCCGGCGAAGGGGCGGCTCATCTCCGGGCCCCGCACCGCGGGGACGATGCAGAAGGCGCAGGCGTTGTCGCAGCCGACCTGGATGCTGACCCAGGCCGAGTGGCCGTGGTCGCGCCGACGGGGCAGGGCCGAGGGGAACATGGCCTCGTCGTCGGCCACCGCGGCATCGAGGATCTCGGTGATCGGTCCGCCGGCCCGGGCCGAGCGGACCAGGTCGGCGGCCCGGTGGACGTTGTGGGTGCCGAGCACGACGTCGACGTAGGGGGCCCGGTCCCGCACCAGGTCACGGTCCTTCTGGGCCAGGCACCCGCCCACCACGATCTGCAGGTCGGGTCGGGCCTCCTTGCGGGACTTGAGGTGCCCGAGCGTGCCGTAGAGCTTGTTGTCGGCGTTCTCCCGGATGCAGCAGGTGTTGAGGACGATGACGTCGGCGTCGTCCTCGTTCCGGGCCGGGGCCAGCCCGTCGGCCTCCAGCAGGCCGGCGATGCGCTCGGAGTCGTGCTCGTTCATCTGGCACCCGAAGGTGCGGACCAGGTAGCTCCGGGGGCGGTCGGCGGTGTCGGCCATGGCCGGGCGAGTCTACGGAGCCGGCCGGCGGCTCGGGCCTACCAGGGGGCCTGGGCCGCCGGGGGGCGGGGGTGGCGGGGGTGGCGGGGCGGCTCGGGTGACATCTCGCGGTGGTCGCGGTCCTCGACCAGGAGCCGGAGGGCGGTGCGCTGCTCGCCGTCGATCTGGATGTCGGCAAACGAGGGCACGCACACGATGTCGAGCCCGCCGGTGGAGAGGATCCCCCGGGCGATGACCGTGGCCTTGGTGGCCTGGTTGAGGGCACCGGCCCCGACGACCTGGATCACCACCGCCCCCGAGGTCCGGATGGCACCAGCGATGGCGCCGGCCACGGAGTTGGGGTTCGACTTGGTCGAGACCTTGAGGGTCTCCAGCTCCGCGGTGGGTCGCACGACTGGCTGGTTCGACGCCGGGGGACGACCACCTCCTCCGCCGTGGCGAGAAGGTGACGCGGCCCGCCCGGTGGGTGCAGCGGGCGGGCCACGTCGGGGACGGGCGGGCGGCGGTCGTGTGGGGCCGTTTCCGCCGCCCGCCCGAGATCTGGGCTCAGTCCTCCAGCTCGAGGCTGATGGGGACCTCGTCGGCGTCGCTCATCTCGTCGTCGCCCTCGACGATGTCGAGACCCATCTCGGTGCGGATCCGCTCCGACACCTCGACCATGATCTCGGCGTTCTCCAGCAGGAAGGTCTTGGCGTTCTCCCGCCCCTGGCCGAGCTGCTCGCCCTCGTAGGTGTACCAAGCCCCCGACTTCTTGACGATGCCGAGGTCGACCCCGATGTCGAGCACCGAGCCCTCGCGGCTGATGCCCTTGCCGTACATGATGTCGAACTCGGCCTGCTTGAACGGCGGGGCCACCTTGTTCTTCACCACCTTGACCCGGGTGCGGTTGCCCACCACCTCGACCCCGTCCTTGATGGACTCGATGCGGCGGATGTCGAGCCGGATCGATGAGTAGAACTTCAGCGCCCGGCCGCCCGGCGTGGTCTCGGGCGAGCCGAACATCACCCCGATCTTCTCCCGCAGCTGGTTGATGAAGATACAGATGGTGTCGGTCTTGTTGAGGTTGCCGGTGAGCTTGCGAAGGGCCTGGGACATGAGGCGGGCCTGGAGCCCCACGTGGGTGTCACCCATCTCGCCCTCGATCTCGGCCCGGGGGGTGAGGGCGGCCACCGAGTCGATGACCACCACGTCGAGCGCCCCGGAGCGAACGAGCATGTCGCAAATCTCCAGGGCCTGCTCGCCGGTGTCGGGCTGGGAGATGAGCATCTCGTCGATGTCGACGCCGATGGCCGCGGCGTAGATGGGGTCCATGGCGTGCTCGGCGTCGATGTAGGCGCAGATGCCCCCGTTGCGCTGGGCCTCGGCCACCACGTGCATGGCCAGGGTCGACTTGCCCGAGGACTCCGGGCCGAAGATCTCGACCACGCGGCCCCGGGGCAGGCCCCCGATGCCCAGGGCCAGGTCGAGGGCCATGGCCCCGGTGGGCACCGAGCCGATGGCCATGGAGCCCTTCTCGCCCATCTTCATGACCGAGCCCTTGCCGAACTGCTTCTCGATGCTGCCCAGGGCCATGTCGAGTGCCTTGTGACGATCCACGTGCGTGGTCCTTTCGTGGGGGCGGCCCCTTGGGGGCCCTGCGGGTTCCGGGGCTGCGGAACGCCGCAGCGAGCGATGGGAGGGACCCTACGGAGGGGGTGTGACAGTCCGAAGGGACCAGCGGGTCACGGGGTGGTCGGGAACGACAGCAGGGTAGTTTCGAACGGACGTTCGGGTCAAGGACCTCCGTCCTCAGCCCCAGGCCAGGAGGCTGGCGGCCAGCACCACCAGCGCGGCCCCGAAGGCCACCTCCAGCCTGTCGGCGTCCACCCGCAGGGCGGTCCGGGCCCCCAGGGCCGACAGCGGCACCGACGCCGCCCCGAACAGCACCACGAACCCCGGGTCGATGTGGCCCAGGGCGGCGTGGGTCACCGTGCCGGGCACGGCCAGGGCCGCCGACACCACCAGCGACGTGCCCAGAGCCGTGCGCACCGGCAACCGGAGCACCACCAGGAACAGGGGGGCGAGCAGGAAGCCTCCGCTGTTGGCCAGGAACCCGGCCACCAGGCCCACCGCCGCCGCCGCCGCCACCACCGCCGGATCGACCGCCCACCGGGTCGGGGTGCGCATCGCGGCGGCCACAGCCCCTCCCTCCGCCGCAGCGAGGCCGGACCGGCCGACGACCGCCGGCTCTCCGCCGGGACCGTTCCCGAGGCCCGGGGCCTCCGCACCACCGCCGGGAGCAACCCGAGGGCCCGCGCTCGACCCGTCATCGAGGCTGCCGACGTCCCGCCGGGAGCGGGTCCGGGACCGGCCGGCACCGATCAGGATGCCCACGCCCAGCCCGCCCACCAGCACGTCGGTGGCCGTCACCAGCGAGGCGGCCGGCACCCACCGGGTGCACAGGGCCCCGACCACCGTGGCGGGCAGGCCGACGGCTACGCACCAGGCCGTGACCCGCCAGTCGACCAGGCCCCGCTTGGCGTACTGGCGGCCGGCCAACAGGGTGCCGGGGATGGTGGCCGGCAGGGGGCCGGCCAGGGCCACGATGGGGGGGATGCCCAGGGCGGCCAGGATCGGCGTGGCCAGGGCCGATCCCCCCTTGCCGAACAGGCCACCCAGGAACCCGGTGGCGGCACCGACGAGGAGGATGGCGAGCACGGTCACGGGCCCCAGGCTGGAAGGCGCCGAGACAGTCCGCAAAGTGATCCTTCCTATTCTCCGGATAGGCTCTCCCTATGGAGATGCGCCAGGTCGAGCACGCGGTGGCCGTGGTGGACGCCGGCGGCTTCACCGCCGCCGCCGACGAGGTGGGCATCACCCAACCGGCCCTGTCCCAATCAGTCGCCGCCCTGGAGCGCGACCTGGGCGTCGCCCTGTTCCACCGGCTGCCCCGCCACGTGGCCCTCACCCCGGCCGGTGAGGCCTTCCTGGGGCCCGCCCGCCAGCTCCTGCGGGCGGCCGACGCGGCCCGGGAGGCGGCGGCCCAGGTGGCCGGGGTGCGGGCCGGCCGGCTCGACCTGGTGTCGCTGCCCACCCTGGCCGTCGACCCGCTGGCCGACCTGGTCGGCCGGTTCCGAGCCGCCAGCCCCGGGGTGGTGGTGCGCATCAGCGCCCCCGACGCCCGATCGGCGGTGCTCGACCAGGTCCACTCGGGCCAGGCCGAGCTGGGCCTGGCCGAGGTGACCGGCGACGAGGCCGTCCTGGCCGGCCTGGACACCCGGCCGGTGGCCAGCCAGGAGGTGCTGCTGGTGGCCCCGCCCGGCACCCGCCTGGCCCGGACCCGGCGGGTGCCCCGGCGCCGGCTGGGCGAGCTGGACCTGGTCAGCACCCCGGTGGGCACCTCCACCCGGGGCCTCCTGGACGATGCCGCGGCCGCCGCTGGGGTCGAGCCCCGGGTGGTGGTGGAGACGGCCCACCGCGAGGCCCTGGCCCCCCTGGTGGTGGCCGGGGCCGGCGCCGCCCTGCTGGCCGCCCCCCAGGCTCGCCAGGCCGAGGCCGGGGGCGCGGTGGTGGCCCGCCTCGACCCGCCCCTGCGCCGCCACGTGGGCTTCGTCCACCGCACCGGCGCCCTCTCCCCGGCGGCGGCCGCCTTCCTGGCCCTAGCTCCCTCCCCGACCCCGGCGGGGTGAACGGTACGCTGCCGCGCCATGGCCACGCGGGGACGGGGACGACCGGCCGGCGGTGACCCCACCGTCGCCACCGAGCACGTCCTCGACGCCGCCCTGGAGGCCTTCGCCGAGCGGGGCTACGACGGCACCTCGGTGCGGGAGCTGGCCCGCGAGCTCGGGGTCAGCCACAACCTGATCCCCCAGCGCATCGGGACCAAGGAGGAGCTGTGGTACGCCGCCGTCGACCGGGGCTTCAGCGCCCTGGCCGAGGCCCTGGCCGACGCCGCCGCCACCCACCAGGACGGTGACGACGTGGCCCGCCTGCGGGCCCTGGTGGTGCGGTTCATCGAGGCCAACGCGGCCCGCCCGTCGCTGCTGCGCCTCATCAACCAGGAGGCCACCGCCCCCGGGCCCCGGCTCGACCACCTGTTCGAGCACTACATCGACCCGGTGCGCCGGTTCGGCCAGGACCTGCTGGAGCGGTTGCGAGCCGAGGGCCAGATCCGCACCGACTCGGTGGCCCTCGTCTACTTCCTCATGACCCACGGGGCCGGCGGCCCGATGGCCCTGCCCGCCCTCTCGGCCCGCTTCGGGGCCTCCGTGGACCCGGCCGACCCCGAGGCGGTGCACCGCCACGCGGTGGAGGCGGCCGACGTCCTCTTCGACGGGCTGCGGGCCCGGTGAGCCTATATTGACAACTGTCACCAGCTTCACCATGCTAGCCCCATGGACCTGCGCCAGAAGATCCGGGACGAGATCGAGGCGGTGGGTGGCCGCCACGACGAGCCCGCCGTCTACGACGGCCCGGCCGGCGACCCCGGCCTGGCCGGCGGGCCGGGCAGCATCTCCTGGGAGATCAACGGCGACCTGGCCAGCATCAGCCTGGCCGGCTCGGCCGCCGTCATCATGGAGGTCCTGCACCCGTCGGTGATGGCCGGCGTGTCCCAGCAGTCCACCTTCCGCACCCAGCCGCTGCTCCGGGCCCGCAACACCCTGGGCTACGTGCTGCGCACCACGTTCGGGTCCACCGAGGCCGCCACCGGCGTGATCGAGAAGGTGAAGCGCATCCACGGCCGCATCACCGGCACCCGGCCCGACGGCGTGCCCTACGCCGCGCTCGACCCCGAGCTCATCGCCTGGGTCCACACCTGCATCCCCTGGGCCGTCATGACCGCCTTCGACCGCTACCGGCGGCCCCTCACCCCGGAGGAGAAGGACCGCTACCTGGCCGAGCAGGCCGTCATCGGCCGCATGGGCGGGGCCGACGAGGTGCCCGAGACGGTGGCCGACCTGGAGGCCTACGTCGAGGCGATGCGCCCACGCCTCTCGGTCAACGCCCAGACCCGCGAGTTCATCGACTTCCTGGCCGGTGACAGCGACGGCGAGTTCCGGGCCGGCCCCCTCGGACAGCTGAGGAACCGCCTGGGCCTGTCGGCCTCCATGCTGCTCGTGCCCACCTGGGCCCGGCACCTGACCGCCACCTACCAGCCGGCGGTGGTCCAGCGGGCCTACCTGGTGCCCAACGCCCACCTGGAGGCCCGCCTCGTCCGCTGGGCCTACCCGGAGCTGCCCTGCCACCGCATGGCCGTGGCCCGGGCCACCGGCCAGGCCGCCGCCACCCCCTCCACCGCGGTGGCCTGATCCCGGGCTCCCGCCGGGTGCAACGTCAGGGCCCCAGTGGCACGGTGGCCAGGATCTCGTAGCGGTGGTCGGGGCCGTGGGTGCTGTGCACCAGGTCGACGTGGTCGACGGTCCAGGTCCGCTGCTCCTCGGTCCCGCCGACCGGGCCGCCCAGGGCGCCGGCTGGGAGCCGAGCCCTCCCCCGGGCCCGGGCCATGGTGACGTGTCCGACGAAGGTGTGGTCGGGGGGCTGGCCCAGGTGGGCGGTGGCGTCGATCACCGCCGAGGCCAGGTCGTCCAGGCCGGCCACCGGGACCACCGCCACCGGGCCCAGGCGCTCGACCCGGTCCCCCAGCACGGCGGTGGGCGGGGCGAGCGGGCGCACCGCGGCGGCCACGGCCTCGACCACCGGGGCCGGGTCCTCGACCTCGCCCAGGAAGCGGAGGGTGACGTGCCATCGCTCCGGCGGCGTCCACCGCACGCCGTCCAGGGCCGGCCGGTCGATGCCGGCCAGCCGCCGGCGCACCTCGGCCGACGGCCAGGTGGCCATGAACAGCCTCACGGCGCATCCCGTCCTGAGGCGTCTCGGCCCGTGATCACGTGCGGAGGCGCCTCGGGAGCCCTCCGGGCAGACCCGCCGGGGGCCGGGTCAGACCGGTGCCCCACCTGCCGCTCGCTGCCGCTCCGCCAGGCGGGCCCGCAGGAGGCCGAGGCCGGAGATCACCGCGAACTGGCGGACCTGGATCCGGTCGCCGGGGAGCTGGAGTCGCACCGAGGACACCTCGCCCTCCAGGTCGAGGCCGATGAAGACGGTGCCGGGGGGCTCGTCCTCGCCGGGCTGGGGCTCGGGGCCGGCCACCCCGGTGAAGGACAGGCCGACGTCGGCCCCCAGGGCGGAGCGGGCGCCGCGGGCCATGGCCTCGGCCGCGGTGGCCGTCACCACCGGCCCCTCGGGCACGTCGAGGAGGTCGAACTTCACCTCGCTGGCGTAGGAGACCACCGCGCCCCGGAACGACTGCGAGGCCCCCGGGGCGTCCACCACGCGGGCCGCGGCCATGCCGCCGGTCAGGGACTCGGCCAGCCCCAGGGTGAGGTCGGCCTGGTCCAGCAGGTCGAGCACGGCGTGCTCCATGGTCTCGTCGTCCACCCCGAAGACCAGGTCGGGGCCGAGCACGGCCCGCACCTGGGCCTCCTCGGCGGCCAGCAGCGCGGCAGCCTCCTCGTCGGAGCCGGCCTTGGCCGTGAGCCGGACCTTCAGGCCCTCGATGCCCGAGGCCAGGAAGGCGATGGTCACCGCGGGCTGGCCCGCCGCCGCGGCCCCGTCCAGGGCGGCCAGGCGCCCGGCCAGCCGCTCGGCCAGGCCCGACTCGCTCTCGCCCCAGGTGCGCAGGGTCCGGCTGCGGATCACCGCGGCCACGCCGGCCCGGTCCCGCAGGTCGGGTAGGACGGCCCGGGAGACGATCTCCTTCATCTCCCGGGGCACGCCGGGCACGGCGTAGATCACCTTGTCGACCGGGGTGCCGTCGGGGCCGGGGCGGGTGAGCGGGCAGATCAGGCCGGGGGCGGTGCCGGGCTGGGGATCGGCGATGGCGGTGGCCCCGACCGGCACCTCGGCCTGGCGGAAGTTGTTGGCCGGCATGGTGCGGCCGAAGCCCCGGAACATGGCCTCGATGCGGGCCGCCACCGCGTCGTCCAGCTCCAGGTCGACGCCCATGACCCGGGCGATGGCCTCGCGGGTGATGTCGTCGTGGGTGGGGCCCAGGCCGCCGCACACGATCACCGCGTCGGCCCGCTCGACGGCCTCGTCGAGGGCGGCCACGATGCGCTCCAGGTTGTCGCCCACCTTGATCTGGCGCAGGGAGTCGATGCCGGCCAGGGCCAGCTGCTCCCCGATCCACGACGAGTTGGTGTCGACGATCTGGCCGAGCAGCAGCTCGGTCCCCACAGCCACGACCTCACACCGCATCCCGGTGAACCTACCGATCACAGGGCGATGCCGACGTACTTGGTCTCCAGGTACTCGTCGATGCCCTCGGCGCCGCCCTCCCGGCCGAAGCCGGAGTGCTTCACCCCGCCGAAGGGGGCGGCCGGGTTGGAGACGATGCCCTGGTTGAGGCCGACCATGCCGGTCTCCAGAGCCTCGGACACCCGGAGGGCCCGGGTCAGGTCCCGGGTGTAGACGTAGGACACCAGGCCGAAGGGGGTGTCGTTGGCCGCGGCCACCGCCTCGTCGTCGGTGGCGAAGGTGGTGATCGGGGCCACCGGGCCGAAGATCTCCTCCTGGAGGAGGCGGGCGTCGCCGGGCACCCGGTCGAGCACGGTCGGGGCGTAGAACCAGCCCCGCTCCCCCACCGTCTCGCCCCCGGTGCGGACCCGGGCCCCGCGGTCCACGGCGTCGCCCACCAGCTCGGCCACCTTGTCCCGGGTCTCGGCGTCGACCAGCGGGCCCACGTCGACACCCTCGTCGCTGCCCCGGCCCACGGTCAGGGCCCCCATGCGGCGGGCCAGCTCGGCCGAGAACTCCTCGGCCACCGACTCGTGCACCAGGAACCGGTTGGCCGCGGTGCAGGCCTCGCCCCCGTTGCGCATCTTGGCCACCAGGGCCCCGTCCACCGCGGCGGACACCTCGGCGTCGCCGAAGACCACGAACGGGGCGTTGCCGCCCAGCTCCATCGACACCCGCAGGAGCTGCTCGGCCGACTGCTCGACCAGGCGGCGCCCCACCTCGGTCGACCCGGTGAAGGACAGCTTGCGCAGGCGAGGGTCGCGGACGAGGGGCTCGACCACGTCGCCGGTGCGGGACGTGGTGACCACGTTGAGCACCCCGTCGGGCAGGCCGGCCTCGGCCAGGATGCCGGCCAGGGCCAGCATGGTCAGGGGCGTGGACCGGGCCGGCTTGACCACCATGGTGCAGCCGGCGGCGATGGCCGGGCCGATCTTGCGGGTGCCCATGGCCAGCGGGAAGTTCCACGGGGTGATGAACAGGCACGGCCCCACGGGCTGGCGCATGGTCAGCAGGCGGGTGGCCCCGTTGGGGGCCGTCGACCACCGGCCGGCGATGCGCACCGCCTCCTCGGAGAACCAGCGGAAGAACTCGGCCCCGTAGGTGACCTCGGCCCTGGCGTCCGTCAGCGCCTTGCCGTTCTCCAGGGTCATGAGCAGGGCCAGGTCGTCGGCCCGCTCGGTGATCAGCTCGAAGGCCCGGCGCAGGACCTCGCCCCGGTCCCGGGGCGGCGTGCGCCCCCACTCGCCCTGGGCCGCCACCGCGGCGGCCAGCGCGGCATCGCCGTCGGCCGGGGTGGCGTCGGCCACCGAGGCGATGACCTCCCCGGTCGAGGGGTCGTCCACCTCGATGTGGCCCCCGTCGGCGCCGGCCCGCCACTCCCCCCCGACGAACAGCCCCTGCGGCACGGCGGCGACCACCTCGGCCTCGTGTCCAGCGAGCGCAGCCATGGGGACCTCCGGGGGGCGGTGGGACACCGACGGTACCGGCCCCTTCCCCCGTCCTGGCCGCGCACTCGACGGCGGCCGCCACGGTTTCTCACCCCCGCGGCAGGGGCCGTAGGTTCCGGGGGTCGCTGACCGGCTCCGGAGGACAATCGTGCGCAGCCCCAAGGACTTCTTCCGCCCCCTGGCCGTGGGGGCCCCCGAGCCGGTGCGGGAGATCCCGGTCCGGCCGTCGCGGATGATCCACTTCTTCCCGCCCCACCTGGACAAGGTGGTGGCCAAGCTGCCGGAGATCGCCCCCACCGTCGACGTGCTCCTGGGCAACCTGGAGGACGCCATCCCCTCCGACGCCAAGGAGGCGGCCCGGGCCGGCCTGGTCAAGGTGGCCCGCGACCTCGACATGGGCGACACCCAGCTGTGGACCCGGGTCAACAGCCTGGACTCGCCCTGGGTGCTCGACGACCTCACCACCCTGGTCACCGAGGTGGGCGACAAGCTCGACGTCATCATGATCCCCAAGGTCGAGGGGCCCGAGGACATCCACTACGTGGACCGCCTGCTGGCCCAGCTCGAGGCCCGGGCCGGCCTCACCCAGCCCCTCCTGGTCCACGCCATCCTGGAGACGGCCCGGGGCGTGGCCAACGTGGAGGAGATCTGCGGGGCCAGCCCCCGCATGCAGGGCCTGTCCCTGGGCCCGGCCGACCTGGCGGCCAACCGGCGCATGAAGACCACCCGGGTCGGCGGCGGCCACCCGGGCTACCTGGTCCGCCAGGACCCGAGCGCCGAGGACCCCGAGGCGGCCCGGCCCACCCACCAGCAGGACCTCTGGCACTACACCATCGCCCGCATGGTGGACGCCTGCGCGGCCAACGGGATCCTCCCGTTCTACGGCCCGTTCGGCGACATCAAGGACACCGTGGCCTGCGAGGACCAGTTCCGCAACGCCTTCCTGCTGGGCTGCGTGGGGGCCTGGAGCCTCCACCCGGTCCAGATCGGCATCGCCAAGAAGGTGTTCTCCCCCGAGCCCGCCGATGTGGCCCACGCCCTCCACGTGATCGAGGCCATGGGGGATGGCACCGGCGCGGTGATGATCGACGGGAAGATGGAGGACGACGCCTCGGTGAAGCAGTGCCACGTCATGGTCGACCTGGCCAAGGCCCTGGCCGAGCGGGACCCCGACCTGGCCGAGCGGTACGGCTTCGCCGGATCGGAGGCCTGACGTGGCCGGCGAGACCACCCTCCGCCCCCGCCGCTCGGTGCTCTACATGCCGGGCGCCAACGAGCGGGCCCTGGAGAAGGCCAAGGGCCTGGCCGCCGATGCCCTCATCCTCGACCTGGAGGACGCGGTGGCCCCCGACGCCAAGGCCGAGGCCCGCGACCGGGTGTGCGCCGCGGTGGGCTCGGGCCAGTACGGGGCCCGGGAGCTGACCATCCGGGTCAACGGGCTGGACACCGCCTGGCACGCCGATGACATCACCGCCGCCGCCGCCGCCGGCCCCGCCGCCGTGGTGGTGCCCAAGGTGGGCTCGGTGGCCGACGTGGCCGCCGTCGAGAAGGGCTTGGAGGCGGCCGGCGCCCCCGACCACACCCGCATCTGGGCCATGGTCGAGACGCCGGCGGCCATGCTCCACGCCGAGGCCATCGCCTCGGCCTCCGAGCGGCTCACCGTCCTGGTCATGGGGACCAACGACCTGGCCAAGGAGCTCCACGCCGAGCACGTGCCCGGCCGCCAGCCCCTCCTCACCGGGCTGGGCCTGTGCCTGCTGGCCGCCCGGGCCACCGGCAAGGTCATCCTCGACGGCGTCTACAACGACATCAAGGACCCCGACGGCTTCGAGGCCGAGTGCGTCCAGGGCCGGCAGATGGGCTTCGACGGCAAGACCCTCATCCACCCCAGCCAGCTCGAGCCGGCCAACCGGGTGTGGGCCCCGTCCCCCGACGCCGTGGACGACGCCCGAGCGCTGATCGCCACCTTCGAGGAAGGCGTCGCCGCCGGCAAGGGCGTGGTCACCCACAACGGGCGCATGATCGAGAACATGCACGTGGACAACGCCCGGCGCCTCATCGCCCTGGCCGACGCCATCGCCGCCCTCGACCAGGGCTGACCCGCCCCGCGGGGCGGGCGGTCAGGGCGAGCCGGCCCGGGCCCGGTGGCCCAGGGTGGTGGCCGCCTCGCGCCCGTCCAGCAGGTACTGGGCCCCGCTGACCAGGGTCAGGGCCACCGCGCCCCACAGCACGGCGTCGGCCAGCACCGGCTGGTCCACGGCCAGGGGCAGGAGGGCCAGGGCCACGGCCAGCTCCTGCACCACGGTCTTGACCTTGGCCAGGGTGCGGGCCGGCACGGCCAGCCCGGTCCGGCTCAGGCGGGTGCGGTACACGGAGATGGCCAGCTCCCGGGCGCTGATGAGCACCACCGGCAGCCACGAGAACCGCCCGGCGGCCACCAGGGCGTAGAGCGCCCCCAGCACCAGCACCTTGTCGGCCAGCGGGTCGAGGAAGGCCCCCGAGCGGGTGGTGCCGTGCCGGCGGGCCAGGGCCCCGTCGATGCCGTCGGTGACGGCCAGGGCGAACCAGAGGGCCACGGCCAGCCACGACGACGGCTGGTCCAGGATCATCACCAGCAGGGCCGGCGAGACCAGCAGGCGGAAGATGGTGACGGCGTTGGCCGGGGTGATGAGGGCGGACGGGCCGTAGCGGTCCACCTCCACCCCGTCGTCCCGCTCCGCCGTCATCGGGGACCTCCGGCCACGACCGCCATGGGCTGATCCTGGCACGCGGCGGGGCGGGGCACGGCCCTTCGACCCGCCACCCCCCCGTCACGTCACATCGCGGTCAGGGGCGCTCGGCGTGGAGGTCGGGGCCGGCGGCGCCGGTGACCACCAGGGAGGCGATCTCCCCGACCGGCAAGTCGTCGGGGACGACCACCACGCCGTCGATCTCGGGGGCCTCGCGGTGGGTGCGGCCCTCGCCCGGGCTGTCGACCAGCACCTCGACCCGCTCGCCCACCAGGTCGGCCCGGCGGCGCTCGGTGATGGCGTCCTGGAGCTCGCGCAGCTCGGCCAGCCGCTCGGCCATGAGGGCCGGGTCGACCGTGCCGTCCAGGTCGGCGGCGTAGGTGCCGTCCTCCTGCGAGTAGGAGAAGAAGCCGCACCAGTCCAGCTCCACCTCCTCCACGAAGCGAAGCAGGGCGTCGTGGTCGTCCTCGGTCTCCCCCGGGTAGCCCACGATGAAGTTGGAGCGCAGCGCAGCGCCGGGCTCCCGCCGGCGGATGTCGTCGATGCGGGCCCGGAAACGGTCACCGTCACCCCACCGCCGCATCCGGCGCAGCAGGGGCCGGGACACGTGCTGGAGCGACAGGTCGAAGTAGGGCACACCCGAGGCGCACACCGCGTCGACCAGGGCGTCGGTCAGGTCCGACGGGTACAGGTACAGCAGCCGGACCCGCTCCACCCGGTCCGCCACCTGGCGCAGGAGGGGCACCAGGCCCCGCTCCCCCACCCCCTGGTCCCGCCCGTAGGAGGCCAGGTCCTGGGCCACCAGCACGATCTCGGCCGCCCCCAGCTGGTCGACCTCGGCCAGGACGGCCTCGGCCGGCCGGCTGCGCTGCGGCCCCCGGAACGAGGGGATGGCGCAGAAGCCGCAGGCCCGGTCGCAGCCCTCGGCCACCTTCACGTACGCCCACGGGGCGGTGGCCGCCGGCCGGGGCAGGTTCAGCAGGTCGAAGTCGGGGACGTCGGGGGCCACGGGGCCGGCGCTGCCCACCCGGGGGCGGAGCAGGACCGGGACCAGCCCCGCGCCCCCGGCCGGGGGCGGGGTGGTGGCCGGGTCCAGCAGCGAGTGGCCGAAGCCGACCACGGCGTCCACCTCGGGCAGCTCGGCGGCCAGCTCGTCGCCGTAGCGCTCGGCCAGGCACCCGGTGACCACCAGGCGGGCCCCGTCCCGCCGGGCCTCGGCCAGGCCCAGGATGACCTCGATCGACTCCTGGCGGGCGTCCTCCACGAAGGCGCAGGTGTTGACCACCACCACGTCGGCGTCGGAGGGGTCGTCAGCCGCGGTCAGCCCGTCGGCCACCAGGCGACCGGTGAGCTTGTCCGAGTCGACCGAGTTCTTGGGGCAGCCGAGCGTCTCCACCCAGTAGGAGCGTGCAGGCACGAGCACCGAGGCTACCGGTGACCGCCCCGGGGCCGGCCATGGGCGTGGCTAGCGTGCGGCCGTGCACCACGCCCTGTTCCTGGCCCCGTTCGAGGAGCTGAGCGACCCGCACGCCCTGGTCGAGGTGGCCCAGGCCGCCGAGGAGGCCGGCTGGGACGCCCTGTTCCTGTGGGACCACGTGCTGCGGGACCCGGCCGAGGCCACCCACGTGGCCGACGCCTGGACCATGCTGGCCGCGATGGCCGGCGCCACCGAGCGCCTGCGCATCGGGCCCATGGTCACGCCGCCGTCCCGGCGCCGGATGGCCACCCTGATCCGCCAGGCCACCACCGTCGACCACCTCAGCCAGGGCCGACTCACCGTGGGCGTCGGGTTGGGCGTGGACAGCTACGGGGAGCTGACCCGCTTCGGTGAGGTGGTCGACCCCCGCACCCGGGGCGAGATCCTGGACGAGGCGGTGGACGTGCTGGCCGCGGCGTGGCGGGGTGAGCACGTCGTGCACCGGGGCCGCCACCTGACCGTGGACGGCGTCACCTTCGAGCCTCGGCCCGTGCAACGACCGTCCATCCCGCTGTGGGCCGCGGCCCGGGAGCGGGCCCTGGCCCCCGTGCGGCGGGCCGCCCGCCTGGACGGCCTGTTCGCCATCGAGGTCGGGGTGGGCGACCTGCGCCGAGCCCTGGACGAGGTGGTGGCCGTGCGGGGCAGCCTGGACGGCTTCGACGTCGCCGTCCGGGTCAGCATCTTCGACGACCCGGCCCTGCTGGACGTGCCCGGCGTGACCTGGGCCATCCACTCCAACGCCCCCGACATCCCCCGGACCGAAGCCCTGGCCCGGGCCACCGCCGGCCCCTCGGCCTGAGCGGTGGGCCGGGCCCGACGCCGGGCGCCCACGGCTCACACCCCGGCGGGGGGGCCGGCCAGGCGCTCCTCGTGGACCGTCACCAGGTCGGGCTGGCCGGTGTGGTCGTGGCGGCTGCGCTCGAAGCGCACGGTGGCCCGGGGGCCGTCGAGGGTGAGGGTGGCCACGCCGTTGCCGAACCACGGCCCGCCGGCCAGGTCCCACCGCAGCGGCTCGTCGCCCCCGGCGGCCAGGCGACGCCCCACCTGCCCCAGCGCGGTGCCCACCGGCGAGGCGGCCAGGCGCAGGGCCCGCTCCAGGTTGGCGGGCACCCCGTTGCGCAGCGGGGAGCTCACCAGCTGGACCACCCGGGCCCGGTCGACACCCAGGTCGGCCGGGGCCAGGTAGCTGAAGTGGACGTCCCCCGAGAGCACCAGCAGCGAGGAAGGGCAGGGGCCCTCCTCCCCGGCGGCCACCGAGGCCAGCAGGGCGGCCAGGTCGTCGAAGGACCGGCCGAAGCTGGGCCAGTGCTCCAGGTCCCGGTCCCGGCGGGCCCGCTCGGCCAGCTGCCGCCCCGGCGGGCCGCCGCGCCCGGAGGCCACCGCCTCGGTCGACCGCTCCAGGTCGTGGACGCCGGGCGGTAGCAGCCAGGGCAACGAGGAGCCCAGGAGCAGGTGGTCGAGCCCGTCGCGGTCGACCCGGGCCCGCTCCGCGGCCCACGCCATCTCCCGCCCGTCGATGATGGCTCGCTGCCCCTCGGCCAGGCACCGGCTGTTGCGGGTGTCGAGCAGCAGCAGGCGGGCCCGGGCCGAGCCCTCCAGGTCGCGGCAGGTGCTCCAGCGCTGCGCCGCCGGGTCGGCCCGGTCGAGGCGCCAGCCCTCGACGCGGCCCTCCAGCAGGGCGGTGGCGTCGTCGGCCCTGGCCACCGCCCGGGCCAGGTCGTCGCCCTCCAGCTGGGCCGGGGTGAGGTTCCCCCAGTGCTGGTAGAGCCAGTAGGAGACGAGGCCGCCGGCGATGCGGCGGTCCCACCAGGGCTCCCGCCCCATGCGGTCCAGCCAGGCCTCGGAGATGTTCCAGTCGTCGACCACGTCGTGGTCGTCGAAGACCATGGCCGAGGGCACCGTCGACAGCAGCCAGCGCACGTGGGGGTGGCCCCAGCTGCGGCGGTACAGCTCGACGTACTCGCCCAGGTCGGCCACCGACCCGGGCGGCGGGTCGACCGACCGCCGACGTCGTCGTCGCCCGGGGCCCACCACCTCATCGGCGTAGACCTGGTCGCCCAGCAGCGCCAGGGCGTCGGGCAGGTCGTCGGCCGAGCCCCGGGCCAGGCGCCGGGCCAGGGCGTCGAGGGCGTCGACGCCGTGGCCCTCGGGGTCCTCGGTGCGGGGCCGGTCGTACGGCGGCCGCAGCGGCGCCTCGACGCGGCACGAGCCGAACACCACCCGCAGCGGGCGGGCCCGATCGGCGGTGCGGATGACGCTGGGCGGCAGGTCGCCGGTCGGCGGGGGCCACACCGCCCGGTCGTCGAGGCGCACCTGGTAGGCGGTGGTGGCCGCGTCGGGCAGGCCGTCCACCACCACCAGGGCGTAGTGGGAGCCGGCCACGGCCGTGGTCCGGGCCCGCCCGGTGGCCGGCCCGGCCGTCACCTCCACCTGGCACGGGCCGTCGGCCTCGACCCAGACGGTGGCCGCCGGCCCGTCGACGCAGCGCAACAGCGGTCCCAGCACCAGCTCGGCCATCGCCCGTTCCTAGTGGACCGACCGGGCCGCCGCGGCCCGACCCGCCGGCGGGGCGACGGCCGTAGGCTCGGGCCATGGCCGGACCCGATGCCTTCGTCACCACCGTGGAGCCCCGCCGCGACGGGCCGCTGGTGGTCACCGGCCGGGTGGCCCTGGCCGGCCCCGACGGCGCCCCGTCCGAGGTGGTCGAGCGGCTGTTCCTGTGCCGGTGCGGGGCCTCGGGCGACAAGCCCCGCTGCGACGGCACCCACAAGCGCATCGGCTTCACCGCCCCGGGCGTCGCCCCACCCCGCTCGCCCGCGCCCTGACCTCCCGGCTCAGGACGAGCGGGCCAGGCGGGTCGAGATGTCGGCGCACTCCTCGCACACCGACGAGGGGACGACCCCCAGGCGCATGAGGACGGCGAAGATCCGACAGCCCAGGCACAGGCCCAGGGCCGACTCCAGGGTGGCGGCCACCGTGACCGCCCCGACCAGGGCCCGGGCCGGGCCAGAGGCACCGGCGACGGCGGCGACCACCGCGGCCAGGGAGAGGGCAGCGCCGATGCCCTGGGCGAAGCGCTTGGGCGGGCCCGGCGTGGGGCGGGGCGCCGCCGACAGGGCCGGGCGCACCACCCGGGTGACGAGCTGGCCCAGCGGGCTGAGGGTCGGGCCGCTCAGCACCCGGGCCACGAAGCCGTAGGCCAGGACGGCCAGCAGGGGCCACCAGCCGGTGAGGACGTAGGCCCCGCTGAAGCCCACCACCCCGGCCGCCACCAGGCGGGCCGACACCTCGTCGACGGGGTGGGGGAAGCGGAACACGGACCTCACCCGCAAAACCCTACCCAACGGGTCGGCTTTTGCGGCGCGCCGTCAGGGCCGGTCGGGCGACCCCGGGCCCGGCCCGGGGGTGTCGGGGCCCGGCGGCGAGCCGGGGCCGCCGGCCGAGGGGCCGCCCTCCAGCTCGTCCACGGTCATGAGCACGGCCCGGGCCTTGGAGCCGACCGAGGGACCGACCACGCCCCGCTGCTCCAGCAGGTCCATGAGGCGGCCGGCCCGGGCGAAGCCGACCTTGAGCTTGCGCTGGAGCATGGAGGTGGAGCCCAGCTGGCTGCGGACCACCAGCTCGGTGGCCTGGGCCAGGAGGTCGTCGTCGTCCCCGTCACCCGGGGCCCCGCCCCCACCGCCGCCCACGCGGCCCTGGGCCTCGTCGCTGCCCAGGACGGTCTCGTCGTAGCTCACCTCGGGCGACTGGCGCCGCCAGTGGGCCACCACTTGGCGCACCTCCTCCTCGGTCACCCACGAGCCCTGGACCCGGTGGGGGACGCTGGAGGACGGGCCCAGCAGGAGCATGTCGCCCTTGCCCAGGAGGCGCTCGGCCCCCTGCTGGTCGAGGATGACCCGGCTGTCGGTGCTGCTGGACACGGCGAAGGCCCACCGGCTGGGGACGTTGGCCTTGATGAGGCCGGTGATGACGTTGACCGAGGGGCGCTGGGTGGCGATGACCAGGTGGATGCCCACCGCCCGGGCCTTCTGGGCGATGCGGGTGATCGACTCCTCGACGTCGCGGGCCGCCACCATCATCAGGTCGGCCAGCTCGTCGATCACCACCAGGATGAACGGCAGGCGCGGGTAGCTGGGGTCCAGCTCGGTCCGGGGCTGCAGCTCGCCCCGGTCGTGGGCGGCGTTGTAGCCGGTGACGTCGCGGAAGCCGACCTCGGCCAGCAGGTCGTAGCGGCGCTCCATCTCCCGCACCGCCCAGGCCAGGGCGTTGGCCGCCTTCTTGGGGTCGGTCACCACCTCGGTCAGCAGGTGGGGCAGCCGGTTGTACTGGCCCATCTCGACCTGCTTGGGGTCGACCAGGATCATGCGCACCTGGTCCGGCGTGGCCCGCATCAGCACCGAGGTCAGCAGCGAGTTGATGCACGACGACTTGCCGGCCCCGGTGGCCCCGGCGATGAGGACGTGGGGCATGGCGGCCAGGGCGGCCATGACCGCCTTGCCGTCGATGTCGCGGCCGACGGCCACCTCCAGCGGGTGGGTGGCGGCCCGGGCCTCGGGGCTGGCCAGGATGTCGCCCACCGTGACCAGCTGCTTGTCGACGTTGGGGATCTCGACGCCGATGGCCTGCTTGCCGGGGATGGGGGCCAGGATGCGGACGTCCGCGGTGGCCATGGCGTACGCGATGTCGCGGTGCAGCGAGGTGACGCGAGCCACCTTCACCCCCGGGCCCAGCTCCAGCTCGTAGCGGGTCACCGTGGGGCCGACGGTCATGCCCACCAGCCGGGTCTCGACGCCGTGCTCGGCCAGGGCGTGCTCCAGGTGGCGGCCCACCTCCTCGACCTTGCGGCGGTCGACGGCCTTGCTGCCGGTGCGGTCGAGCACCTTGGCCGGCGGCAGCTTCCAGGCCGACGGCTGGGCCGCGGGGCCCAGGTCGAGGTCGAGCTGCTCGGGCTCGACCTCGGGCGGGGGGGCCTTGGCCTTGCGGGCCCGGCGCCGGGGCGGGGGCGGGTCGCCCTCGGCCTCGAAGTCGTAGACGGCCGGGTCGTCGGCGCCGTCGGTCAGGTCGACCAGCCCGTCGGTGGCGTCGTCCCGGGCCTCGCGCTCCAGCCGGAACAGGGACCGGAAGGCGGCCCACACCCGGCTCAGGGCCGGGCGGGTCCCGGCCGCCACCCCGGAGGCGGCCCGCGGCACGGCCGTGCGCAGGGTCAGGTCGGCCACCAGGATCACGCCGGCCACGGCCACCAGCACCAGGACGGCCACCGCCCCGGCCGTGGCGGCCAGGGTGCGCAGCGGCTCGCCGACCAGGGCCCCGATCGCACCGGCGGCGTCGACCAGCTCGTCGCCCGGCGCCCCGATGGGGGGCGAGCCGGTGGCCAGGTGGAGCAGCCCCAGGCCGGACACGGCCAGCAGCACGGCGCCCAGGGCCCGGCGGGCCGGGCCGTGGGCGGCCTGCGGAACCTCGCCGGTGTCGGGGTCGGGCTCGGGCGCGGAGGCCACCCGGCCCCGGATGAGGAGGGCCCCGGCCACGGCCAGGACGGGGGGCACCAGCACCCGGGCCCCGCCCACCAGCAGGCCGACACCGCGGGCCGCGGCCCGGCCCAGCAGGCCCCCGGCGTCCCCGCCGTAGATCCCCAGGGCAGCTACCACGGCCAGCAGGATCAGGACCAGGCCGGCCAGGTCGGCCCGGTGGCCCTCGGTGGCCCTGGCCGTGGCCCGGGCCACCCGCACCACGGTGGGGTCGGTGGCCGGGGCCGGGCGCCGGGCGCCGGGCCCCCGGGACCCACCCTTCCCACCACCGGACGGCGGGCGACGCCCACCGGCGGGGGTGGAGCGGGAGCGGGACGACGACCCGGAGCGCGAGCCCCCGGACCCACCCCGACCCGCCGAACGGGGGCTTCGGCGCGTGGCGGTCACAGTGGGCCCGACGCTACCAGCGCCCTCCGGCCCCGAAGCGGACACCCGCGCGCCCCCGGCGCCGAGGTGAACGATGCATGACACGGAGATGTCCGGGGCGTAGCGTCCTCGGGCCCCCGCACGGCGGGCACCGGGACCGACCAGGAGGGCGACGTGGGCCAGCCGCGCCGAGGCATCGATCGACGGCAGCTCCTCATCGGAGGGGCCAGCGCCGCCGCGGCGTGGCATCTGGGCGGGATCCCCCTGGTGGGGGCGGTGGGCCGGAGCGTCCGCCACCTGCCCCTGGCCGCCCTGGTCGACCCGGCCGGCACCACCCTGCAGGCCACCCTGGCCCGGGCCCCCGGCGACGGCTACCGGCGCCTGGTCGAGGGCCCCGGCCAGCCCCTGGTGGTGCGGCCCGAGCTGGCCGCCCCCAAGGGCGGGCGGGAGGACCGGCGCCGCCCGCTGGCCGCCCTGGTGCAGATCAGCGACCTCCACCTGGTGGACGTCCAGAGCCCGGGGCGGGTCGAGCTGCTGGACCGCCTGGGGGGACCGCTGACCGCGGCCTGGCGCCCCCAGGAGGCCCTGTCGACCCAGGTGGCGGCGGCCATGATGGGCCACGTCGGCGGCCTGGCGCGGGGGCCGGTCACCGGCCGCCCGTTCGACGCCCTGGTCTCCACCGGCGACAACACCGACAACGGCCAGCTCAACGAGCTGGACTGGTTCATCGGCGTGCTCGACGGCGGGCCCCTCACCCCCGACAGCGGGGCGCTCGGCACCTACGAGGGCATGCAGGACGGCACCGACCCCGACCCCGTCTACTGGCACCCCGACGACGGCGTGGCCGACCAGTGGAAGGCCGAGCGGGGCTTCCCGTCCTTCGACGGGCTCCTGGCCGACGCCATCGCCTCCTTCGACGCCCCCGGGGTGCGCTTCCCGTGGTGGCCCACCTACGGCAACCACGACGGCCTGCTCCAGGGCAACGTGGCCCCGTCCGGGCCGTACGACGAGATCGTGACCGGGAACCGCAAGATCACCGGCCTGCCGGACGGCACCGACCCCTACTCCCTGGTGGCCGACCTGTTCGCCGACCCGGCCGGGGTGGCCGCCAGCCTGGCCGCCGGCCGGTACCGGTTCCGGGAGGTCACCGCCGACCCCGACCGCCGCTCGGCGCGGCGGCCCGACTGGATCGAGCGCATGCTGGCCTCGCCCGGGGGCCACGGCTACGTCTCCGACGACCTGGAGGCCACCAAGACCTGGTACCGGTTCGAGGTGGCCGAGGGCGTGGTCGGCCTCAGCCTCGACACCTGCGCCCACGGCGGCGCGTCCAACGGCTGCATCACCGAGGGCCAGCTCCGGTGGCTGGAGGAGGAGCTGGCCTCGGTCCACTCCACCCACGTGGCCGCCGACGGCTCCGTGGTGCGCACCGGGGCCGACGACCAGTTGGTCCTGGTGTTCAGCCACCACACCTCGGGGACCATGGACGCCGATCCGCCCGACCCGGCCTTCCCGTCCGAGCGCCGGGTCCAGGGCGAGGAGCTGGTGGCCACCCTGCTCCGCTACCCCAACGTGGTGGCGTGGGTCAACGGCCACACCCACACCCACGGGATCACCGCCCACCCCGACCGGAGGGACCTCACCCCGGGGTTCTGGGAGGTGACCACGGCCAGCCACATCGACTTCCCCCAGCAGTCCCGCGTGCTGGAGCTGGTCGACAACGCGGACGGCACCCACTCCCTGTTCGGGGTGGTCCTGGACCACGACGCCCCGGCGGTGGCCGACCCGTCCGATCGGAGCCTGGCCGGCCTGGTGTCCATCAGCCGGGAGCTGTCGGCCAACGACGCCCAGGGCCACTCGGCCGCCTTCTCCGACCCGGCGGTGTTCAACGTCGAGCTGGTGCGGGCCGCCCCCTTCGTGCGGGGCGGGCCGGCCATGGGGCGCGCCGCCGCGGCCGCTCCTCGGGGCGCCGGCTCTTCGGGCCCGGACGACGGCGGGTCCGGGCCAGGCCTGGTCCTGCCCGGCCTGGCCACCGCCCTGCTGGCCGGCGGGGCCGCGGTGGGGGCCACCGTCAGCCTGCGCCGGCGCCGCCAGGGGGCCGAGGCCCGGGCCGGGGCGGGACCCGACGGCAGAGGTGACGACGGCGAGGATGTGGGCCAGGGCGGACCCGACCGGATGTGACCGGCGGGCCGCCGATCTCGGCCCTCAGGCCTCCATGACCACCGGCACGATCATGGGCCGGCGACGGGTCCGGTCGTTGACGAACCGCCCCGTCGAGCGGCGCACCACCCGGGCCAGGGCCTCGACGTCCCCGGTGGGGTTGGAGGCCAGGGCCTCCTTGAGCTCCTGGGCCACGTGCTGGCGGCACTCGTCGAGGAGGTCCTCGGCCTCGGCCGCGTGCACCCAGCCCCGGGTGATGATCTCGGGGCCCAGCACCACCGAGGCGGCATCGACGTCGACGCCGGCGATGACCACCACCACGCCCTCCTCGGCCAGCACCCGGCGGTCGCGCAGCACGCCGTGGCCGATGTCGCCGACGCCCAGGCCGTCGACGTAGAGGTAGCCGGCCGGCACCCGCCCGACCTTGCGCACGCCCTTGGCGTTGAGCTCGATGCGATCGCCGTCCTCGCAGAGCAGGACGTGGTCGTCGGCCACGCCCATCTTCCGGCCGAGGGCGGCGTGGCTCACCAGGTGCCGGTACTCGCCGTGCACCGGCACGAACCACTCCGGCTTGGCGATGGACAGGTAGGTCTTGAGCTCGTCGGCCTTGGCGTGGCCGGTGGCGTGCACGTCCTCGATGCCGGAGTGCACCACCTGGACCCCCAGGCGCATCAAGCCGTCGATCACCTTGGACACGTTCATCTCGTTGCCCGGGATGGGGTGCGAGCTGAGGATCACCGTGTCGTTGGCGTCGAGCTGGAGGAACTTGGACTCGCGGTTGGCCATCAGGGTCAGGGCCGACATGGGCTCGCCCTGGGACCCGGTGCTGATGACGCACACCTTGCCCGGCTCCAGGTCGCCCACCTCGTCGATGTCGCGCAGGTGGGAGTCGGGGATGCGGAGGATGCCCATCTCCCGGGCCAGCCGGACGTTCTTCTTCATGGACAGGCCGAGGGTGGCCACGGTCCGGTCGAAGGCGATGGCCGCGTCGGCGATCTGCTGGATGCGGTGGATGTGGCTGGCGAAGCAGGTGGTGACGATGCGCCGGCCCTCGTGGGCGTGGAACAGGTCGTAGAGGACCTTGCCCACGCTGGTCTCGCTGCGGGAGTGGCCGTGCTGGTCGGCGTTGGTGCTGTCGGCCAGGAGGAGGCGGACGCCCTCGTCCTCGGCGATGGCCCCGATGGCGGCCAGGTCGGTCAGCCGCCCGTCCACGGGGGTGAGGTCCAGCTTGAAGTCGCCGCTGTGGAGGATGGTGCCCTGCGGGGTGTGGATGGCCACGGCCAGGGCGTGGGGCACCGAGTGGGTGACCGGGATGAACTCGCAGTCGAAGGGCCCGAAGGACCGCCGGTCCCGGTCGCCCACCGGGATCAGCTCGGTGCGGCCCAGCAGGCCGGCCTCCTCGATCCGGTTGCGGGCCAGGGCCAGCGACAGGGGCGAGCCGATGATGGGGAACGACAGCTCCCGCAGCAGGAACGAGAGGGCGCCGTGGTGGTCCTCGTGGCCGTGGGTGACGATGCAGCCCTCGATGCGGTCGCCCTGCTCGAGGAGCCAGGTGAAGTCGGGGAGCACCAGGTCGACCCCGAGCATGTCGGCGTCGGGGAACATCAGCCCGCAGTCGATCAGGAGGATGCGGCCCTCGACCTCGATGGCGGCGCAGTTGCGGCCGATCTCACCGAGGCCACCGAGGAAGGTGACGTGGACGGGTGCGGCTCTGCTCATCGTGGCGCGAGCCTAGGTCCCCAGCGGCCCGCGGCCCCCCTCCCGAGGTCCGGCGGCGGCCGGTCGCTAGGGTCGGGCCGCCCCCGGCCCGGTCCCGGGTGGGGGCCGCCCGCCCCCGATGCCCCGCCCTGCCGCCCGCCCCCTCCCCGCGCCGGCCCACCGGGAGCGGCGCACCTGGTGGGCCACCTTCGCCCTGCTGCTCCTGGCCGGGGCGGGGTGGTCGCTGGCCACCCCGCTCATGAGCGGCGCCGATGAGTCCGACCACGCCATCCGGGCCGCGGCCGCGGCCCGGGGCCAGCTCGTGGGCGGCGACACCCGCGAGCTGCTGGGGGCCCGCAACGTGTTCATCGAGGTCGAGGTGCCCGAGGCCTACGGCCAGGCCCGTTCGGCCGCGGTGTGCTTCATCGACACCCGGGTCAGCCCCGCCCCCAACGCCAGCCCCTTCGGGGAGCTGGGCCCCCCACCACCCTGCACGCCCCTGGAGGGCGGGCGGGACCGGGTCACGGCCACCACCCTCCAGTACCGGGGCCAGCCCACCTACTACGCGGTGATCGGCCTGCCCACGCTGCTGTGGCCCGACGGCACCGGCGTCACCGCCATGCGCCTGGCCAGCGCCCTGCTCACCGCCGCCCTCCTGGCCTCGGCCCTGGCCGCGGCCCGGACCCTGCCCGACCGGCGGGCCGCCACCCTGGCCGTGCTGGCCGGCGTCACCCCCGTGTGCCTGTGGCTCTCGGGCCAGGTCAACACCGGCGGGGCCGAGATCGCCGCCGCCCTGCTGCTGTGGACCGCGGCCCTGGCCCTGGTCCGGGCCCCGGAGGTGACCGGGCGGGTGGTGGCCCGGGCCGGCCTGGCCTTCGCCCTGCTGTCGGTGCTGCGCGGCCTGTCCCCGGTGTTCAGCCTGGGGGCGGTGGTGACCGTGGCCCTGGTGGCCGACCGCGAGCGGCTGGCCACCCTGGCCGCCCGGCGCGACGTGCGGCGCTGGGCCGCGGCCGGCGGGGCCTGCTGGCTGGCCTCGGTGGGGTGGCTGGCCTACGTGCAGCTCCGGTTCCCGCTGGATGCCCGGCCCGGCTCGGGGGCGGCCACGGCCCTGGGCGACTGGGACTGGTACCTCCGCCAGACGGTGGGCGTCTTCGGGGTCAACGACATCGTCCTGCCCGGGGTGGCGGTGGTGGCCTGGCTGGCCGTGGTGGCCGCCCTGGTCGGCGTCGGCCTGGTGCGGGCCACCGGTCGGGCCCGCCTGGTGGTGGCCGGCCTGGCCCTCGGGTCCTTCGCCGTCAACGTCACCGCCGAGGGCCTGAGCTTCCCGCCCATCGGCTACTACTGGCAGGGTCGCTACGTCCTCCCGCTCCTGGTCGGCGTGGTCGTGGTGGCCAGCGGGGCGGCCCCCCGGGGCACCTCGCCCCGCCCCCTGCCCCGGGTCGTGGCCTGGGCCGGCGCCGGGGTCCTGGTCGCCGTGCACGGCTGGGCCCTGGCCCACGCGGCGCGCCACCTGGCCGGGGAGGGCCGCGGCGACCGGGGTTACCTCGACGCCCTGCGGGATCCCGTGTGGGCACCGCCCCTCCTCCCGGCCTGGGCCTGGGTCCTGCTCCACGTCGCCGCCGTGGCCGCCACCGCGGTGGCCGCCCTGTCGGGGGCGGGGCCGACCACCGAGGCGACCGCCGGGACCGGAGCCACCGGGAGCCGCTGACGAGGGCCCGGCCGCCTACCGTGGGGCGCCTTGGCCCCGCCGACCACCCTCCCCGCTCCCGACCGGGCCGCGAGCCGACCGACTGGCCGGCGCGACCACGCCGCCGTGCGCCGGGCCCTGGCCACCTACCGGGGCACGTCGCTGCGGACCCGGGCCTTCGTGGTGGCCCGCTACGCCATCGCCCCCCTGGGCCCCCTGACCGAGGAGCTGGGCACCCTCCGGGGGCGAGTGCTGTCGCTGGGCAGCGGCCTGGGCATGGTCGAGCGCTACCTGGCCGAGGTGAACCCCGACATCTCCTTCGAGGGCATCGACCTGGACGCCGAGAAGGTGGACCTCATAGAGGCCACCCGCCACCGCAGCCCCCGCGTCCGCCTGGTCCAGGGCGACGCCACCGACCTGGCCGGGCGCACCGGGTACGACGCGGTGCTGGTGTGCGACGCCCTCCACCACTTCCCCCCCGCCACCCACGCCGGCCTGGCCGCCGCCATCGCCGAGGCCCTGGTCCCCGGGGGCGTGTGCATCGTCAAGGACCTCGACCGGCGCCCCCACTGGAAGCACGAGTGGAACCGGGTCCACGACCGCCTGGTGGCCGGGCCCGAGCCCATCGCTTGCCGGTCGCTGGAGGCCATGGCCCGGCTGGTGGCCCGGGCCGGCCTGGAGGTGGAGCGGGCCGACCGCACCGACCGGGCCCTCGAGCCCTACGCCCACTACGTCCTGCGGGCCCGCAAGCCCCTCACCTGAGGCCTGAGCTCGACCCCTCGCCCACCCGACCCCGGCACGAAGGAGCCGGGATGTCGGGCACGTCCGTGCCGGGTTGACGCGGTCAGGGCAGGAGGCCGAGGCCCTCGGCCACCTGGCGGGCCGCGTCATCGGTGCCCTCGGGGGCCGGCCCCAGCGGCAGGCGGCACTCCCCGACGGGCAGGCCCAGCACGTCCAGCATGGCCTTGACCGACTGCGAGAACACGCAGGTGTCGGAGTTCATGTACCGGAACGACGGCAGCAGGCTGGTGTGCAGCTCCCGGGCCCGGTGCAGGTCGCCCTTCTCGAAGGCACCGATCATCTCGGCCTGCACGGCCGCGGTCCAGTGGCTGGCCACGCCGACCACCCCCACCGCCCCGTAGGCCAGGAAGCCCAGGGTCAGGGGCTCGTCGCCGCTGTAGACCTCGAAGCCCTCGGGGACCTCGGTCAGCAGGCGGGCCGTCTCGGCCGGGTCGCCGGCCGCGTCCTTCAGGGCCACCACCGTGGGCACCTCGCGGGCCAGGGTGAGGATGGTCTCGGTGGCCATCTTGCGGCCGGTCCGGCCGGGCACGTCGTAGAGCATGACCGGCAGGTCGCTGGCCGCGGCGATGGCCCGCACGTGGGCCTCCAGCCCGGCCTGGGCCGGCTTGTTGTAGTACGGGGTGACGGCCAGGACGGCGTCCACCCCGGCCTCGGCCGCGGCCTCGGTCATGGCGATGCTGTGGGCGGTGTCGTTGGTGGTGCTGCCGGCCACCACCGGCACGTCGACCGCGGCCCGCACGGCCCGGAACAGGGCCACCCGCTCGTCGTCGGTGAGGACCGGGCTCTCGCCGGTGGTGCCGGCCACCACCAGGCCGTCGTTGCCCCGGGCCACCAGCCACCGGGCCAGCTCGCCGGCCCGCTCCACGTCGAGGGCGCCCTCGGCCGTGAACGGCGTGGCCATGGCCGTGAGCACCCGCCCGAAGCGAGCCATCAGAGGGGGGTCCGGGCGGCGGCGATCATCGCCGCGACCCTAGCGCTCACCCCCGGCGACCCCCGGTGCGGTTCGGGGGGCCGCCGGACCGCTCAGGCCTTGGTGCCGCTGTTGACCTCGCCCTCGGCCAGGGCGAACATCTCGTACTCCTCGCCGGTGTCGGCCATGTCCTCGAACTGGATGACGCCGATCTCGCCGAACTTCTGGCGCAGCCAGCCGTCGCCGGCGTCGAGGAGGCCGAGCTTCTTGCAGTTCGGCACGATCTTCGAGAAGAGCATCGACTGGAACAGCTTGCGGGTGTCGTCCTCGATCACGAGGGTGAGCGCGTCCTTGACGTCGACGCCCATCTTCTCGAAGACCTCCTGCTGGAGGAACCGGTCACGCATGCGGACGGCCGCCTCGAACGCGAACTCCTGACGCTCACGAATCTCGGCCGAGCTGAGCTCCTGGTAGAACTCCTGCAGCGAGAGGACACCGAACGCAACGTGGCGCGCCTCGTCCGCCATCACGTAGCGGAGCAGCTTCTTCAGCAGCGGCTCGGTCGTGAGCTGGTGGATGAAGCCGAACGCGGCGAGCGCGAGACCCTCGACCATGATCTGCATGCCGAGGTAGGTCATGTCCCACCGGTTGTCGCTGATGATGTCG